>JBMFXL010000339.1:0-2296 GCA_049964275.1 Acidimicrobiales bacterium
AGCGCAATCAGCCCGACGACGGAAAAGATCGGCAGCGGTTGACTCGTACCATCCGGAAGATGTACGACGTCGAAGTAGAAGCCTTCGTCCTCGTTCCAGAGTCCTTGCGTATCCATCGCGGTGGCGATGTACGCGAAGTGCTCGAAGAACTTCGTGGCCAGGTCCTCGTAAATATCGTCATGGATCGCAAGGATGAGGGCGATCTCGAGCATGTTGAGGCAGTACATGGCCATCCACGCGGTGCCGTCCGACTGCTCGAGGTGGCCGAGCTCTGGCGGCATGGACGACCGGTTGAGGGGTCCAATGTTGTCGAGCCCGAGGAAGCCGCCCTGGAAGAGATTGTTGCCCTCAAGATCTTTGCGATTCACCCACCACGTGAAGTTGATGAGTAGTTTCTGGAAGACACGCTCCAAGAACGCGTAATCGGTTCCTCCATCAATCTCGAAGACCCTGAGGGCAGCCCAGGCATGGACGGGAGGGTTGGAGTCGTCGAAGTTCCACTCGTAGGCAGGGAGCGCTCCTGAGGGATGCATGTACCATTCGCGACAGATCAGGATGAGCTGTCGCTTGGCGAATGCAGGATCCACATGAGCCATCGTCACGCAGTGAAACGCAAGATCCCACACGGCGAACCAGGGATACTCCCACGTGTCGGGCATCGAGATGACGTCCATCGCATTGAAGTGCGACCAATCGACGTTGCGGCCGGTGAACCTGGAGTGTGGTGGATTGGGCTGGGTATCGTCCCCCACGAGCCAGCGCTCGACGTCGTAGTGGTAGAACTGTTTCGACCAGAGCATTCCGGCGAATGCCTGGCGCATGACGGAGGCCTCATCGGGGGTCGCATCCGTCGGCGTCAGGGATCGATAGAACGCATCAGCTTCGGCGCGACGCTCATCGAAGAGTTCGAGGAGGGAATCATCAAGGGTGATTGATATCTCACCTGTGGCCGAAAGCACCAGGTGGATCGTCCAGGTCTCTCCCGCTGAAATCTCTTTCTGGTAGTGAAGTGAGGCTTTGGTGCCAATGAGTTCAGGGTTCGCGTGATGGGGGTCTCCGGTCCGGACCGCTTCTCCGATGGCGTCTTTTGGATAGGGCGTCGTAGCGTCGCCTCCGAATAGGTCTGTGAGGTTGGTCTCGTTCTCGCAGAACAGTAGCTCGTACTCACCATCACCCTGAAGCAACGTGTTTGCAATCTGGGGATGACGCGCGACAAGACTCAATCCATCGGCGGCGATCGTTGGCCGGGTCGCACCCTCGCTCCACGACCAGGTGTTGCGAAACCACAGTGTCGGTAGCACGTGAAGCGGTGCAGGTGTACTCCCTCGATTGGTCGCACGAACCCGTATCGCGATCTCCTCGGGATGCACCTTGGCGTAATCGACGATGATATCGAAGTAGGCGTTTCCATCGAAGACCCCGGTGTCGTCGATCTCATACTCAGGCTCGTCGCGAGATCGTGCGGCGTTCACCTCGACAAGGTCGTCATAGGGGAATGCTCCGTGGGGGTAGTGGTATCGCCATGACATGTACGAATGTGACGGCGTGGAATCGACGTACCAGTAACGCTCCTTGACGTCCTCGCCGTGATTGCCTTGACCATTGGACAACCCAAAGAGACGCTCTTTGAGGATCGGGTCGTGCTCGTTCCAGAAGGCAAAGGCGAAGCACAGCCGTTGCTCGAGGTCGCAGATTCCTCCAAGTCCGTCTTCGTTCCAGCGGTAGGCGCGTGCGTGGGCGTGGGAAAAGGGGAAGGCGTCCCACGCGTCACCATGTTCGGAGTAGTCCTCGCGGACCGTGCCCCATGCGCGCTCAGCGAGGTAGGGCCCCCACCGTCGCCACGGTGCCACCCCCATGTCTGCATCGTGGAGTCGCTGGTGCTCAGTGGTGTCACGCACCGGTTCCTCGCTCGTCATCGCCCGATCATCTTATGGCGGGTCGATGTGAGGACTTGAGCAGCGGCCATATTTCAGGGGAGCGAACTGGCCAAGGTGGTGTCAAATGAAGCACTCCTAGCCTCGGTGTGTGCCTCCTTCGGTATCCGAGGTGAGATATCTACCGGCCCTATGTCAGGCCGTAGAGTGGGAAGCATCCGATGGGATGCGCTTGAGGGAGAGGTCGATGCATCACGAGTACGTACGTGAGGGCTTCGGTGTTCGACTTGAACCACTCCACACTGATCATGCCTCCGGACTGGTAGCGCTCGTCGATCCGTCGATGTGGGCTTTCATGACGAGCCCATGCCCTTCGAACGCGAGCGATATGCGACGCTTCGTAGACTCGGCGATCGCGCGCC
>JBMFXL010000340.1:0-2294 GCA_049964275.1 Acidimicrobiales bacterium
GTTCGTGGTATTCAACCAGCCTGCTGCCGAAGCACGAGAGACGCTGGATGTTCTCGGTCTACCCAAGGAACTTGCTGCACTGATCGAGCACCTCCCGGTCGCAACCGCGTTGTGGATGGTAGGGAAGGAGCGCTTCTTGGTGCGCCATCGACTCCTACCACACGAACGCCTTCTCGTGGATACTGATTCGGCAATGCAGCGAGGGACGTCTGATGCAACTCGTTGAACAGGCCTTGGTCCTTGGCGTCGTAGGACTCGTCGCAGGGTTGGGGCCGAACAATCCGCTCGGAGCTGATCGGCAGAGGTCGCGAAGGGAGGCGTGGCCCGCAGTGTCTTCGCAACGCCTTGAGCGATTCGAACAGTTGGTTTCGGGGAGTAGGCGTCGCATCAGACGCAGTGGCTCGGTGTATCGAGTGACGATTGGGCGGTCCGGCCGCATCGTCCTTCAAGATGAGTCCTCCTTGCTCGTATTCGGACCCACTCGAGTCGGGAAGACACGGGGAGTCGTCGTGCCGGCGATTCTGGGATGGTCCGGACCCCTGATCGCCACCTCGGTCAAAGATGATGTATTCCGATGGACCTCGAAGGAACGATCTCGGCTTGGTCAGGTTGAGGTCATCGGAGATCCTTTGAATGGGGATGGCATCTTCTGGGACCCCGTACTCGACCTACATTCTTCTGAGGATGCGCGCGCATTCGCATCGCTCCTGCTTCGCGTGAGCCGCTCGTATGGTAGCTCGACGGGAGATGCCAAGTTCTGGTTCCACCTCGCCGAACCACTCGTAGCAGCGATCGTCCGACTGGCATCCCTAGGCGGCAGTTCGGAGTTGATCGAACAGCTCCTCCGATTCGAGATCGCTGATGAGCTCGTAGATCTCCTCGTGCAAAGCGGAGAGGACTCCCTCGCTGAAAGCCTTGCATCCCTTGCGCAAGGAGACCACCGCCAGATCGCATCTCTGCAGTTGACCGCCGTCGAGTTGCTCCGACCGATCGTCGATGCCGCCAAGTTGCTGGGTAGCCGACCACGTCGGACCATCTCGTCGTTCCTTGGCTCCGACGACTCAAACGAGCAGCCCACCTTGTACGTCGATGCGCCATTGCGACTGCACCGTCAACTCGCGCCCTATTTCACCGCGCTCATCGAGTCAATGGTCGATCGCATGCTCGAGAAAGCTGTCGCACATCGTCGTCCGACCCTTATCGTTCTCGACGAGGCAGCGAACATTGCACCGATACCGAGTCTTGGGAAGCTTGCTTCGGTAGGGAGCTCTTATGGTGTTCAGCTCGTCTCGGTGTTTCAAGACATGGCGCAACTCGGTGCGGCGTATGGCGTCGAGTCCGGTGTGATTGTGAACAATCATCGCAGCAGACTGTTTCTCTCCGGCATCGCCGACCCAGAGACCCTCCGGCTCATGGAGACCATTATGGGAGGCACGGTCGCGGGCGCCCCGAGCGCGCTAGGTGGGTGGCGTATGTTGCCACGGGGAGTAGGTTGGCTGGTTGAGGCACGGTCGCTGCCTCGAAAAGTTCGTATCGATGTTGGCCGATAAAGGCGATGTCGTGGGGCGAAGCGAGAAATTTCTTAGCTTGCCCCAGAGTGGTGCCGATGACTTCGCCATGGAACTTCAAGAGCTGTCCAATTTGCTGGACCGCATCGAGTCTGCCCTCGACGACGTGGAGTACAAGCTCACCGGTCTGTCGCTGATGGCGAATTCGAATCGGTATGCCTATCTCGTTCGTGCATCGAAGGAGGTTGCGCACGCGTCTTCACACCTGATGCAACTCGAGGCAGAGCGGATCTCGATGATCGCGCATCTCGCTGGTGAGTTCGGATTCTCTCCAACCGCGTCGCTTTCCGAAGTCGTCGCTAGCGTGCCAGCACCTTGGAACGATCGATTCAAGCTGGTAGCAACGGCCCTCAGGGAGAGTCTGGATCGGGTCACCCAACTCCAGGGAGAGATTCGTTATACGTGTCAGTCCAGGATTGGCCTCTTCGATACCGCACTCACCATGATCGGAGGGAACACGAAGCTCTACGACGCATCAGGCGAACTCGCGGACTCGACCTCCAAGATCTTGAGCGAGGCGCTGTGAGTCTCTCGTACTCGATCGCACTCTCTGGTCTAAATGCCGCGCAAACCGGTATCGATACTGTCAGTCAGAACATCTCCAATGCGGGAACACCGGGCTACGTGCGTGAGCAAGTGAACCAGTCCGCGTTGATCGATACCTCGACGGGCGCTGGTGCCGGTGTGACGGTGAACTCCATCTCGCAGTTGAGCTCAGCATTCCAG
>JBMFXL010000341.1:0-2282 GCA_049964275.1 Acidimicrobiales bacterium
CTGCTCACTGCAAAGGTGCTGGCCAAGGCGATCGGTCGTGAAGCATTCGATCTCGTGATTTGTGCCACCGAGTCCTCCGATGGATACACCGGTACGGTGCCTACGCAGATCGCGGAACTCCTTGGACTTCCTTCGATCACCTTTGCGAAAGCCGTGACCGTCGACGGAGGCACGATCAAGGTGGATCGCCAGACCGAAGCGGGCTTCGACGAGGTGACCTGCCCTACGCCCGCTGTCATCTCGGTGACCGCTGGGGTGGTCGAGCCGCGGTATCCCTCCTTTAAGGGCATCATGGCAGCCAAGTCCAAGCCCATCGACACGCTCTCGGTGGGTGACATCGGAGTGACGGCGAATACTGATCAGCGCGTCGATGACGTGCGCAAGGCAGAAGCTCGCGGTGCGGGCGAACTGGTGGAGGATGATGGGCAAGCCGTTGATCGGATTGTTGCGTTCCTCGAAGAGTTGAAGGTCATCTAAGGGAGGTTGTCGAGTGACGACGAACAGTGTGTGGGTACTCGTCGAGGTTGCCGACGGGAAGGTGACGCCGACGTCGCTTGAGCTTCTCTCGGCTGCTCGGAAGCTTGGTGAAGGCGTCGATGCGTTCTGTTTCGAGAGCGACGCGGCGGCGGTCGCTGCAGAGCTCGCGGCGTACGGTGTCGAAACCGTCTACGACATGGGTTCCCTCGATGGCTCTCTGGCGGGACCCAAGGTTGCGGCCTCGATGGTTCGTGCTGCGGACGAGCATGGCTCACCAAAGGCGGTTCTGGTAGCGCAGACCTACAACGGTCGGGATGTGTTGGGTCGCCTCTCGGTTCGTTGGGACCTGCCGGTGCTCACGAACGTCGTGAACCTGATCTCGCGGGACGGACGTATCACCTCTGAGCACGCGATCTTCGGTGGAGAGGAGGTCGCGACCGCTTCTTTCACTCACGACGGTACTGCGCTCTTCGCTGTTCGCGCCAAGAGCTTTGGCGTGGAACCCGGGTCGGGCAGCACCCCGAACATCGTGGTGATCCAGGGTGATGCATCACCTGGGACCGATGGAGCCAAGGTGCACGCCTCACATAAGGAGGAGCGGACCGGCCCTAAGCTCGATGAGGCGCCGGTGGTGGTCTCGGGAGGTCGTGGTCTGGGTCAGCCAGAGCACTATCGACTCGTCGAAGAGCTTGCGACCCTTCTCAAGGGCGCACCGGGTGCATCGCGCGCCATCGTTGATGCAGGCTGGGTTCCCTATGCCTATCAAGTTGGCCAAACGGGCAAGACCGTCAAGCCGACGCTGTACTTCGCGGTCGGCATCTCGGGAGCGACTCAGCACATGGTGGGGATGAAGGGCTCGAAGAACATCATCGCCGTCAACAAGGATAAGGATGCGCCAATCTTCCAGATCGCCGATCTCGGCGTCGTTGGCGATGCCCACAAGGTGATCCCTGAACTGATCGCTACGCTTCGCGCACGGGGATAACCTCGCGCGCGAAGCGAACACACACTAAGAATCGCTCAATCGATTCGTCGTTTTTGTCGATACGCGTTCAGGGCCCATTGCAGCGTCGATGAGCCGTGGAGGGACGATTCGAGGTGTTGGGGCAGCCAGGGCTTGATGAACGACGCTTCTTCGGACGATGCATCGAGATCCATGGACTTGAGTCGCCGAGCGCAATCGTTGCTTCGACCTTTGCCATCCTTGGCGACCACTGCGGTGTCGAACTCTCCCATATGGTGCTCGACGATGAGATCTGTAGGTTGATCGATACCGATGGAGAGCTCGCGATGGCGCTGCGGTCGCGCGTATATTCTCGGACCAGCGCTGCAGACTCCGACGTTGCGCTTTCGACCAGGCCTGGTGTCATTGTTGTCGAGGTGAGGGGCATCTCAAGGCCTATTGGCTCGTTCTATCTGGGCAGGTTCGATGGATCGGAAGCCGAGGTCCAGATCCAACGTGCATCGCAACTCGCCGTCGTCTTCGGTTCGGCGATCGACGCCTTGCGACTTGTAGGCGATGAACAGCGCGCACGCCGGGCGAGCAGGTTCCAACAGCGTGTGTACGAAACCGCGATCGAGGCGATCGATGACTTGTTGTTCATCTGCGATGAACGATCCAAGATCCTCTTCACGTCGCGATCACTCCTTGGTGTAGGGAAGGATCCCGGACGCCTGAAGGGTGTGGGATTTTCGAGCATTTTTGCGCCGATGTCTTGGTCGAAGATTCGGGACTGGCTTCAAGAGCTCTTTGAGGTTGGTTCTGCACTTCCCATTACGGCACTCATGGACGCTGGCACCTATCT
>JBMFXL010000342.1:0-2241 GCA_049964275.1 Acidimicrobiales bacterium
GGTTGGAGCGCGAGGTCCCCACCTACATACGCAGCGAGTGCAGGGTAGAAAATGGCGGGCGGGTGCGCAGCCACTCCAGGATGCTCCCACTCCATGCGCGAGACGAAGCGCTCATTAGAGGTGGAATCGAGCGGCGCCGCTTTGACACACCAGACCCCTTGTTCGGATGCCGCCCGTTCGGGCCCGCTCGATTGGGTCCGAAACCGAAACCCCACTCCAAGCGAGAGGAGCCGAAGGCCCTCGGTATCGAAGTACTCCGACCGAAGGACGGTCTCGCCGCCACGAGGAACGATCCTCCATCCACAGGCCGCGTAGCAACTCAACAGATCTGAGAACGTCAACGGGTCAGGCAGCGTGAACTTGTACTCCCGCTCGAGCCCCAACTAGCGGCGCTCCGACTTCGCACGCCTTCGTTCGATGGCTAACTCGGCCACCCGACGTTGGGAGTCGAGTCCACGAACCACTTCAGGACGATGCCAAGAACCGTCGGAACTGAGGTCCCAACTCCTCAGATCATCTGCGAGCTCGAGATCGAGAAACTCGATGACGCGGGACTTGAGCGCGTGAGACTCAATCGGGAAAAGTGCTTCGATGCGTCGGTCAAGGTTTCGGGTCATGAGATCGGCCGAGCTTAGCCACACACGACGATCCGTGAGTGGACCACCACCGAAACAGTAGATTCTCGAGTGCTCGAGAATGCTACCGACGATAGAGCGAACTCGAATGTGCTCGGAGAGACCATGCACACCGGGGCGAATCGCGCAGATCCCCCGCACGATCAGATCCACCTTGGTCCCCGCCATCGATGCAGCGTAGAGGGCATCGATCATTCCCGGATCGACGAGGCCGTTCACCTTGATGACGATATGTCCTTCAGGACCCTTCGACGCCTCGTCCTCGATGAGCGACACCAGCATCTCTCGAAGACGTCGAGGGGCAAGGGTGAGCCGCTCGTATCGCTGGGGGTCGGAGTACCCAGTAAGCATGTTGAAGACCTCGGTGAGATCGCTCCCAAAGGCGGGATCCGCGGTGAGGAGTCCGAAGTCCTCATAGCTGCGCGCGGTCCTTGCGTTGTAGTTGCCCGTGCCGAGATGGCAATAGCGAACGAGGCGGTCTCCCTCCTTGCGCACGATCAATGCGGCTTTGAGGTGCGTCTTGAGGCCCACCAGGCCGTAGACCACATGGACCCCTGCCTCCTCGAGGGTCTTCGCCCAATTGATGTTCGCCATCTCGTCGAAGCGTGCTTTCACCTCGACGAGGACCGCCACCTGCTTGCCCAACTCCGCCGCTTGGACGAGGGAATCGACGATCGTCGAATCGCCTGAGGTGCGATACAGGGTCTGCTTGATTGCAAGCACATCGGGATCCTTGGCGGCCTGGGAGATGAAGTTCTCGACCGAGAGCGAAAAGGACTCATAGGGGTGATGAATGAGGATGTCCTGTTCGCCTATCGCCGCGAAGATGTCCCTCGCCGCACCGTTCTGATCGATCAATTCAGCGGGTGCAACGACAGGCACCGGAGGAGCCTTGAGTTCCTCGCGATCGATCTTGTACAGCTGCCAGAGTGCGTCGAGCGCCAGGGGTGCCGTGGTGCGGTAGACGTCATCGGGATGTATGTCGAGCTCGCGGATGAGGATCTCTAAGATCTCATCGCTGACGTGCTGACCCACCTCGAGGCGAACGGCTCGACCAAATCGCCGCCGGCGAAGCTCCGTCTCCACCAGTGCGAGAAGGTCGTCTGCCTCACCCTCCTCCAAGATGATGTCTGCATTGCGAGTGACGCGGAAGTACGTGATCCCTTCCACGGCGATGTTAGGGAACAAAAGATCTGAATGCATCGCGATCACGTCCTCGAGGAGGACGTATCGGTTCTCACCCGAGAGCGGCACGAACCGAGGTGCGAGTGGAGGAACCTTCACCCGAGCCAGCTTGAGCTCCTCGGACTCTCCCCGAGCCACCGCAACGGCAAGATTGAGGGAGAGGTTCGAGATATAAGGGAAAGGATGCGAAGGGTCGATCGCCAGAGGGGTCAGAATGGGGTAGATATCGCTCTCGAAATAGGCGCGAAGCGTCTTCCGATCGGTATCGGAGAGTTGTTCGGGGTCCTCGAAACTGATCCCATCCTCTCGTAGACGATCAACGAGCTCGGACCAGATCTCGGCCATCCGCGAGAGTAATGGATCGAGTCCTGCCTTGACTGCCCGCAACTGTCCACGAGGGGAAAGTCCGTCAGGTGACACG
>JBMFXL010000343.1:0-2240 GCA_049964275.1 Acidimicrobiales bacterium
GACGAAGAGCACGCTCTTCTCGGTCTGGAGGATCAGTGCCGCATCGGAGTCGATACACCGGCGCGGCAGTACGAGGTGAACACCCTTGGATGGCTCCAGGCGCATTGCTCGGCCGCGACCGGCTAGGCCCTCGAACTCCTCGGTCCACACACCGGTCGCGGAGATGACAACCTTGGCGGAGATGGTGAACTCCTCACCGGACTCAACCGCTCTCACCCTGACACCAGTGACTCGGGAGGACTCCTCGGCGAGCCCGATCGCCTTGACTCGGTTCACCACCGCAGCTCCAGCGCTTGCAGCCGTGCGCATGACGCTCATAGTGTGACGCGCATCATCGACCTGTGCGTCGTAGTAACTCACCGCACCGACGAACGACTCACCCTTCAGCGCAGGGACCAGCTCATGGGTCCGTCGACGCGAGAGTTGTCGATGCCTCGGCAACGAAGGACGCTGGCCCTGGGTTCGGGCAAGCAGGTCATAGAGGGCGATCCCCGCGCCAACGTAGGCACGCTCCCAAATCCGATGGCGAAGCGGGTAGAGGAATCGGATCGGCTGCACCAGGTGCGGCGCGGTCCGCAACAAGATAGACCGCTCCCGAAGCGCCTCCCTGACGAGTGCGAAGTCACGCATCTGCAAGTAACGCAGGCCGCCGTGGACCAACTTCGACGATCGGCTCGAGGTACCAGACGCCCAGTCCTGGGCCTCGACGACACCAACGCTCAGTCCACGAGTCACGGCATCAAGCGCGACTCCGGCCCCGACGATGCCTCCCCCGACCACGACAATGTCAAAGGTCGTGCCCTTCAGCCGGTCTACGTCCGAACGCCACCGCTCAGGCCCTAGCGCCGCCGGACGTGCCGGCGACGCTGAGCCGATCGATGTCGACGCATCGGCAAGAGGCTCGTTCGCCTCTACCATACGACTCCCTGAGTTGCCGTACCTGCGACGACGATGGCAGTAACGAAGAGTGAAGCGATCACCACACCAGCGTAGATCCGCCCGGTCCGATAGAAGAAGTACGCCAGGATCGCGCCGATCAAGAGATACAGCGGGATGAACTGGAACGCGACGATCGCGAGCAGTGGTTGGCTCGAGGTCAAGAGTTCACCGGTCGCGAGCAACACGCCGTACTCCAAGGCAATGAACACCGCGAAGCCGACCACGAGTAGCCCCATCGTCGCACCCATAAACCCTGCGAGCGTACGAGTGCGGGGACGTAGCTGGCCGAAGATGATTACCGACAGCCCAATGAAGTAGAGCGCGAAGAACGGAAGGTAGTCCAGGCCGATCTTCGCATGGGTATAGTCGACCCGCTTGATATTGAAGATCCAGAGCCGGACATCCGAGGTGAACGCCCAGTGGAAGAAGTAGACCGGGATGTAGGTCACAAACACCGCGGCCAGACCGAATAGGACCGTCTTGCCCACCATCGGCCACTCGATCCTCGCATTGAGTTCCGCGAGGCCGTAGCTGTGAAGGTTGCCCCGCTTCTCCGACTTCGTCGTGAAATGCCAGATGAGGAAGAGCACCATACCGATGATGATGTCACCGATTGCCCAGACGATTACTCCGGTCGGGATGTTCTCCGGGAAGAACGGACCGGCCTTGAAGGTGTTCTCACCCCACGTTTGGAAGTCGAAGAACGTGAGTGGCCCAAGCACCGCGAAGATGAGCGCTCCGAACCACCATCCGAGGCCCGTCATTGCGCGATTCGTCGGTTGCGTTCGGATGATGCCTGAGAAGAAGTCCAGCCTGAGGAGTTCACCTGCAGCGCCGAAGAGGAACAATCCCACGCCCATGAGTGCCAAGAACGTGCCGAACTCATCCCACAGCCAGATCTGATTCGACGTGGCAAGCGGGCTCACTCCGGTAAGGGTCGCTTGTTCCCAGCTGACTACATGGGCAATCGCGGAGGGATCGAAGGTAATTCCAGGGTGCGTCGTCGACTGGATGTAAAGACGTCGTCCCGTCCCATTCGCGATCGAGCCATAGACCTTGCCCGGGATCACCGGAGACTTCGTTCCAAAAAGGGCCATGAGTCGAGGGGAATCAGGAATCTCCGACCCCTTGGGCACGGCCCACATCAGCTGGGAGAACTCCGAGTACTTTGCCTCCACGACCTCGATATTCCGTGGGAAGGTCGGCGTACCTGGCAGTGGTTCAAGCCCGGGCGTGCTGGTGGACGAGCTCATGAGAACCACCGAGCGATAGCTGCCCTTCGGGCTCAGACCTGCCGCGAG
>JBMFXL010000344.1:0-2238 GCA_049964275.1 Acidimicrobiales bacterium
GTGTGCCTGCAGGAAGGATCTACAAGGCCAAGGATATGTTAGAGGATCCGCATTTCCAGGCTCGCGAAGCGATCGTGCGACTCGTTCACCCATCGCTTGGTGAGTTCCCCATGCAGAACGTCGTCCCCAAGCTCTCGGCTACCCCTGGTCGGGTGCGTACGGTTGGCCCAGAGCTCGGCGAACACAACGACGAGATACTCCGAGGTCTACTTGGGCTCGACCAAGCCACGATCGACCGATTGAACGCGCAAGGCGCCATCTAGGCGAGAAAGGAATAAGGAACGATGGGTTACCGACTCGGCGTGGATGTGGGGGGAACCTTCACCGACATCCTGCTCGTCAACGAGGAGACAGGGGAGACCTTCCGCGCGAAGACCTCTTCGACTCCCGCCGATCAATCGATCGGTGTGCTCCGAGGCATGGAACAGGTCTGTCAGCTCGCGGGTATCTCGCTGAGCGATGTCACCGACGTCCTGCATGGGACGACCGTGGCAACCAACGCAATCCTCGAGGGCAAAGGTGCCAAAGTTGGACTGGTGACGACCGATGGGTTCCGACAGGTGCTCCAAATCGGGCGTTCATACGTGCCCGGTGGCCTTGCGGGATGGATCATCTGGCCGAAGCCCGAGCCGCTCGCGGCGCTCGAGAACACGGTCGAAGTGGCTGAGCGAATCGATGCAAAGGGCGAGGTGGTTCGACCCCTGGACGAGGACGACGTCCGTGCGAAGCTCCGTCAGCTAAAGGCGGCGGGAATCGAGGCGCTGAGCGTCAGTCTCATCAACTCATATGCGAACCCTGCCCACGAGCGTCGAATCGGCGAGATCGCCAGGGAGGAACTTCCTTCTATCCCGGTATCGCTCTCATCGGACGTGCTTCCAGAGATTCGGGAGTACGAACGAGCACTGACCACGGTGGCGAACGCGTATGTCCAACCGCAGGTGGCGAAGTACATGGACAACCTCGCTGTCAAGGTCAAAGATGCTGGCACCGGTGGCGACCTGTTCATCTTGAAGTCCGATGGGGGCCTTATCTCAGCGCGAACCGCCGCATTCGAGCCCGTCTCGGTGATGATGTCCGGCCCCGCAGGTGGTGTCATCGGTGCGCAGTTCTTCGCGGAACAAGCCGGCTTCGGTGACTTTCTTACCTTCGACATGGGTGGTACCTCTACCGACGTGGCGCTCGTACAAGATCTCCAGCCCCGCATCGGCCGCGAGACCTCGGTCGGAGATCTCACAGTCCGGGCGACCTCGGTCGACGTTCGAACCGTCGGCGCGGGTGGAGGCTCGATTGCGCATGTCCCACCGCTGACCCAAGCGTTGCGCGTGGGTCCTCAGAGCGCGGGAGCCTCGCCGGGTCCCGCGGCTTATGGCGCGGGCGGGACCGAGCCGACGGTGACCGATGCGAACGTGGTCCTTGGTTATCTTCCGGTCGAGCTTGCCGGTGGAGAGATCTCGCTCCAGCGTGATAAGGCGCGTGAAGCGGTCGCCAAGATCATGGAGGCGACGAATCTTGAAAGCGTTGAAGAGGCAGCAGCGGGCATCGTTGCGATCGTCAACGAGAACATGTTCGGTGCGTTGCGCCTGGTCTCCATTCAGCAGGGTTTTGATCCTCGTGACTTCGCCCTAGTCGCCTTTGGTGGTGCAGGTCCGCTCCATGCCAATGCGCTGGGCAAGCTCACTGGCGCATGGCCGGTCATCATTCCACCGTCACCGGGCGTGCTCTGTGCGTACGGCGATGCGACGACGAGCATGCGCGGAGAAGCGGTGCGCACCCTCGTGCGTCGCTTTAGTGAACTGAGCGACGACGCACTCCTTGAGATCCTGAATGAGCGTGCGGAGATCGCGAGAGCAACCCTTCGGGAGGAGGGTATCTCCGATGAGGACCATACCGTAGAGTTCCAGGTCGACCTCCGCTATCACGGACAGGGTTTCGAGATTCCCGTCACGGTGGACATCACTTCCTTCGATGGCCAAGGCGGTGGACTCGCGTCGCTCCGTAGGGACTTCGACGCAGAGCACCAGCGCCTCTTCTCATTCCTTTTGGAGAAGAATGAGCACGAACTCGTCTCGGTGCGCGCGACCGCGAGTGGGCCTCGTCCGAATGTGGCGTCATCGGCCATCGCCGAGGGAAGCACCGATGCATCGTTAGCCGCGAGCGGCGAAACCGAGGTCTACGTGGAGGGTGCATGGACCACTGCCAAGGTCTACGACCGCACGAAGCTGCTGGCCAACAACGAGA
>JBMFXL010000345.1:0-2225 GCA_049964275.1 Acidimicrobiales bacterium
GCGGGATCACGAGGACGCGCTTGCTGACGAAGAGGGACACGGTGGTTGAGATCGACCCCGCGAGCGTGTTCATTGTTTTCAGATTACTCCCCATGTCTCAAGCGCTGCAAGGATCTCCCTGGCAGCCTCCTCGGGGGCTTGGTGTCCCGCGAGGGTGCCCGCATTTGCTCCAGACTCCGGACGAGGCCATGCAATCATCATGTTGCGGAGCCGATCAAGCGCTCGGGTGTGAGCAGGAGGTGCGACGACCGATGTCGGCCGCCGAATCGGGAGATGGATCTCGGGGCCCGCAAGCTCGCCATGGTAGGGAAGAACGACCGGTGAGACTGCGCCTATCGCGAGTTGGAAGGCGGGATGAAGCGAGGGTGCCGGCTGGCCCTGCCAGAACTCATCTGGTTGGACGATCATGGGGCGATCGAGTGGAAGACGACCCTCCACCCCATCGGCGAGTTCCATTCGCATGTGGGCCCGATCCTCGAAGAATTCAATCCCGCGAGCAGAAGGGGCGAAGAAGTACTCGGGAAGTTCCGTGGCGAGCAGCAGAGGTACGAGGCCGATCCCCTCTGGGGTGTGGTAGTCACCAACGACGACGTACCGGGCTCCGCGTGATCGTACGATCTTGGCGAGGAGCGTGGCTACGCCCTGAAAGCTCGGTATCACCGAAGGATCGTGGGTGTGCAAGGTTGCGCGGTTCGCATAAGAAGCAAGGCACGCCCGAGAAAGACCGAGTGACGATGGCGGTCCGACCGTATGCACCTCGAGCTCCGCGTGTTCGAACGCTGCGAGCACCTGCGCGGAACCGAGTACTCGACGAGCGGTCGGATGGAGGTGCGACACCTCGGAACCAGGTCGTGGGGAGATGAACGCAAGGATGGGGGAGTTGGCGTGCTCATCCATGATGGAATATCACTCCGTGTCCGAGTGTGGGATAGCGCCAAGTGAGTGCACCCTCGACGTTGCAGAGATGGAGGCAGGTGCCGCATTCGAAGCACCGCTCGTAGTTGAAGATGATGCCACCGTCGCTCGTGCGAACGAAGAGCTCCGCTGGGCATGCGCTCACACAGATGTGCGTCGAGCAACCATCACAACGAGACGAGTCGAGCGTGATGTGCGCCGTAGGGGCGACATCGAAGTCCATTTCTTCGAGGACGGCGCCGAGTGCGCGTGGAGAGGAGTGACGGAGAGGGGTGTCATGTTCGCTCATCGGAACGCCCTCCATGCGTCGAACGCCAACTTGCCGAGCGTGCGCAGACGGAGACCCCCCTCATTCGCACTCTGGCGTGCGAGTGCGCCAAGGGATGGTTTCGCCGAGCGGTCATCGACGGTGAAGAGTCGATGAGCGAAGGAAGTGGCGATCCGAGGAAGGTCGTGCTGGACCTTTGGATCGAGTACGAAACCGGGAGTGCGTTGGAGTCGTCGCAGGTTGCAGCCGACCACCGACGATTGCAATGCAGCGTCGTAGCGACCTGGTGGGAGTGGTTCGTCCACCTCCTGGAGGTGCCGACCGATCGTTTCGCCCGCGACCTTGCCCGAACCGATTGCCATGTTTACTCCTTCAAGCCAGAGTCCGCTTGCAAGGCAGAGCGATGCAGCATCTCCTGCAACGACGAGTCCTGGAGCAGACAGCCTGGGTCGAGTGCGCCAACCACCTTCGGGTATGAGGTGAGCGCCGACCTCTATCGTGGAGCCCCCGCGGACGAGGTTGCGGAAATAGGGGAGCTCCTTCAGTTGTGCGAGGAGTTCAGGTGCGCCGAGGCCGGTGGAGGCAAGTGATGGGAGGGATACGATGACCCCAATCGCAAGGGTTTCCTCGTTGGTGTAGCAGAAACCCCCGCCGATCGCAGGCGCGACGCACCCGAGCACCTCGAGATCGGCGCCCTCGCCCGGTTCAAGGCCGAGCCGTTCTTCGATCGTGCCGGCGCCTAAGTGGATTACTTCTTTGTAACCAAGGGTGAGATGGTCGGATGAGAATTTGGGATAGAGTCCGGCCTCACGCGCCATGAACGAGTTCACGCCGTCGGCTGCGATCGTCATCTTGGCGTAGATCTCGCCGTCGACATGGTCTGTCTGCACGCCAAGGATTCTCGTATCGTTGCGCAAGAGTCCGGTCACGGTGGTCGATGTGAACAGGTGCGCCCCAGCCGAGACCGCTTGTTCAGCCATCCATCGGTCAAACCGGGAGCGACGTGCCGTCACACCGTTGAAGGGAGGTCGCGCCCAATCTG
>JBMFXL010000346.1:0-2222 GCA_049964275.1 Acidimicrobiales bacterium
GGCACGGAGGATCGCCCTCTAGGAGCGCACCACATCATCCACCAAGCTTACCGAAAGGACTTGCGTTGATCGATACAGCCCCCATTCAAAGGGATCACAGATCTCGACCGTATCAAGAGGACGAGTTTCTCGTGCTTGCCAGAGAATGCGAGAACCTCGTACGTGCACGATCCGAGGATCAACGACTCGATCCCCGAGACAGTCCAGCCCGAGGAAGAATTCTGCAGATGATCAGCGAAGTAGTCGCAGAACTCCTCGGGGAGCACATCGAACCGGGGGTCGGCACCGAACTCTCTCGATACGTGGCGCTAAGTTTGCTGGGGCTCGGCCCCCTCGAGCTCCCACTCAACGATGCTCGCGTATGGGAAATCATCGTGAACAACCCACGCTCCATCTACCTCAAGACGATCAACGGCGCGGTGGAGCGAGTTCGGCATGGATTCTTCGACGACGAGCATGTGCTCCGCATTGTTGCTCGGCTACTCGATCGCTCCGACCACGCACACCGGAGTCTGGATCCGTCTGAAGGCATTCAAGATGCGCAACTCTACAACGGCGCACGGATGCATATCGTCCACCGCGATCTTGCCAAGGGCGGGCACCTTCTCATCAATATTCGTAAGTTCATCGATGGTCGAGGACGAGACCTCACCGACCTCGTCCGAGGCGGCACGCTTTCGGATCAAGCTGCAGAGTTCCTCGTAGAGCAGGTTCGTCGAGGTGCCACGATTATTTGTGCAGGTGCGCCTGGCGCGGGCAAGACCACACTGCTCTCGGCACTCGTCAACGCCCTCCCGACCGCGACCCGCGTGGTGACCGCAGAGGAGGTGTTTGAAGCCAACCTCACACTTCGAAACGTCGCTTCAATGCAAACTCGACCCCGACGCAGCGATCGCTCGGAGGTCACGCTCAGAGAACTCACGACCGCATTTCTTCGAATGTCGCCCGATGCAGTCATCGTGGGTGAGGTACGTGACCGGGAGGTACTCCCATTTCTCATGACCCTTTCCTCCGGAGTACAGGGATTCACTTCGCTCCACTCGAAATCAGCACGTCACGCCCTCCAACGATTACGTTTTCTCGCACAGCTCTCCGGGATCAGACTGGAGGAGTCTGCCATCACTCAACTCGTCAGCGAGTCCGTCGACCTTGTGGTCTTCTTGAGGCGAACTCACATGGGTGTGCGGGTTGCAGAGATCGCCGCAGTCGAGGACGCCCAACGACACAGCGAGGGCTGGAACTTTGCCTCGACACTCTTGTTTCAACTCGACGAAGTTACTGGGTCCCTTCGAGCGACAGGGGAACGACCCGCTCGACTCGCTTTTGGATCACTGCCAGCAACCGAGACGGCCTCGCACGCGGGAGTTCGACGATGACCTTGGAGTTCGCAATCATTCTCGGGATCTCCGTGAGCGCGTTGATCGCTGGAGCATATATCGTGACGCGGTCACTTACCTATAGGGCATCATCCTCGGACAGGTCGTCACGGAAAGGTCCTCAACGTGCACGAACCGCGTCGGTAGGCGTCATTGGACTTGCGCTCGCCGTGGTCGGAATATTTATCACCGGCTCGCCTTTAGGAGCGTTCATCGGACTCGCTTCTGCAGCCCTCGCCCTGGTGTCCGGCAGGCACCAGCTGCGCAAAGATCACACGAAGACCATCGAATGCTGGCCAACGGTACTCGAAGACATTCGCATTCAAGTGGGCACGATGGGGACACCACTTCCCCAGGCATTCTTTCTCGCGACACGAAGACACCGACTCATCGATGACGCGGTCACTGAAGAGGCGGAACGCGTGTGGTTACTGGGAGGAAGTTTTGACCAAGCGCTCGATGTCATCGGATCTCAACTGTCCGATGACGCCTCCCAATCAGCACTCCTCAGTTTGACGTTGTGCTTTCGCGACGGTGGTAATGACATCGCGTCACGCATCGAGGATCTTCGCGCCGCGCGCGAAGCCGATCGCCAACTCTGGCGAGAGATGAATGCTCGACTTGGTTCGGTCCGTGTTGCTCGAGCCTTCGTGTTGGTCGTCCCGCTCGTAATGGGTCTGCTTGGCTACCTACTCGGCGGCTCCAACCTTCGCGACTACCAGGGGATAGGAGCGATCGGCGTTGGTATCGCAACCGCCGTCGTCATGGCGTGTTGGACATGGTCATCTGCGCTGATGGCACCGCCGATGGTCCGAGCTCGTCACAACCGACCTTCCGCGGGGGCGC
>JBMFXL010000347.1:0-2220 GCA_049964275.1 Acidimicrobiales bacterium
CACGGCGTTTCGGGAGTAGCGCGAGCCACGCTTCCTGGGCCGTTGACCATCTGAAGCGAGCAGCGCGCTTCCTGGTAATATTCCTCATCATTACTCCAAGGAGGACCAGTGTCTGATCTAGTGGCGGTCGTCGAGATCCCGAGAGGCTCGAGGAACAAGTACGAAGTCGATCACGAGACGGGAGCCGTATGGCTCGATCGTTATCTCTTCACGCCGATGGCCTATCCGACCGAGTACGGCTATATCGAGGACACCCTTGGTGAGGACGGGGATCCGCTCGATGCACTTGTCGTCGTATCGGAGCCGACGTTCCCTGGATGCCATATCAAGGTCCGACCCGTTGCGGCCTTCATTATGTCCGATGAGTCGGGACGGGACGTGAAGATCCTCTGTGTCCAACGAAAGGATCATCGCTGGGAGAGTTACCAAGACCTTGACGACATCCCGAAGGACCTGCGTGACGAAATCGAGCACTTCTTCGCTCGCTACAAGGATCTCGAGCCCGGTAAGCACGTCGTGGTCGAGGGTTGGCGTGGTCTTGATGAAGCCAACAAGGAGATCGAGAACGCGCGCGCGCGATACGGTGAAGGGCACAAGGACTAAAGGCTGGGGAATCATCACAGCGCCTCGCGCGTTGTACTCAATGATCTTGATTGTGAATAGGCAGTGCGATGGCGAAATCAATTCCACTTACCGGTGATCTCCACGATGAGCGATACAACCAGGTTCGTTCCCTGATCGATCTCATGCGGCCAGCGGTGCAGGCAGATGGGGGCGATCTTGTCTTGGTCGATGTGGATGTCGAGAGCGGTGTGGTCTCCGTCGAGCTTCAGGGCTCCTGTTCATCTTGCGCCATTTCGTCATCGACCATGCAGCTTGGTGTCGAGCGCATCTTGCGCTCGCGCCTACCTTGGGTCACGGAGGTCCATGGAGGGGTCGATGACTCGCTCTCCTTCGAGGAGAGCGTTTCCCTTGGACGGGGGGGGTACGTACCCTCGTCCAATCGCGCGTAGTCCTCTCCAACAGCCACTTAGGAGCTGGGTGTGAGCGCCGTGGTGTTGGGCGCAATTGCGATCATCGCGCTCATATTTGCGATCGTGTCGCAGCGCCGACGATGGGTCGGATGGTGCTCACTCGTGATTGCCTTTGGCGTACTCCAGTACGCTGACCCATTCCGAGGATCTGCACGGCAGTATCTTTGGCCGATTGCGTCCTCGATTCTCTTCCTCGTTGTTGCGGTGCCGCTCGGTGCATTGTTGGATCGAGCGAAATTCTTCGCGGCGCTCTCGTCGCTCATCCCGCCTCGCTATGCCTTAGGCCTTCTGTGGGTCATCGCGGCATTGACCACTACGGTGCTCAATCTCGATGCGTCGATCGTCCTACTCACACCGCTCTACTATCGCTTTGCCAAGCGCACGGGCATCGATCCTTTGGCGATGGTAAGCCAACCGCTCATCCTGTCCCTTCTGGCATCGTCGGCACTTCCGGTTTCCAATCTCACCAATCTCATTTTCGCTGGGGTCCACCACATCAGTACCGCCCAGTTCCTGTTACGCCTCGGACCTTCCTCGCTCGCTGCCTCCGCAGTCGGATACGGACTTTGGAGACTCGCCTTTCGAAGAGACATCCTCCTCTACCGCGCCGAACTCGAACCCGAAGAGACACGGTTCGTGGGCTCCCGGCGGAGCATCGTCGTGGGGTCAATCGCCATTGGTGTGCTGCTTGTGGGATTTCTCTTTGGTGATCAAGTGGGGGTCAAACCCTTCGAGGTGGTAGGGCTGGTCGATGTCGGTCTCGTGATCTACCTTCGGCATTTCTCCTGGAAATGGATCCCATTCGCGCCAACCTCGACGGTGACCGCGGTCGTCGTCGCCGCGCTTGCCTTTGGTGAGCACCTTGCCCTTGCACCACATCCGAGTGGTGGCGTGCTCTCTGTCGTCGAGTGGTCGCTCATCGCCTCCGTTGGCGCGACATTGTTCAATAATATTCCTGCGGTCGCATCCCTTCTGGTCGTCGTTCACCGCGCACCGAGCGACGTCCTGTGGGGCATCTTGCTCGGTGTCAATATGGGGCCGTCTCTTCTCTTCGTGGGAACCTTGGCGTCGATCCTTTGGCTGACGATCGTTTCAAAATTTTCTCTGAAGGTGAGTCCTGGCACATTTTTCAAACTTGGGGCTAAGGTAACGGTACCGAGTTTCGTTGTCGGACTCGCTGTTCTCG
>JBMFXL010000348.1:0-2214 GCA_049964275.1 Acidimicrobiales bacterium
GTGGCGACGTTCGGTTGAACGGGCGTGGAACTTGACGTCCTCCTCTGCGGCTTGCTCGTCGACGAAATCCTTCTCGCCAACTGGATGGAAGCACGCGAACGGATGGGCATAACCCGCAGGCATATCGAGTACGGGCTCGGTCTCGAGACAATCAGGCTGGGCGTAGCGACACCGCGGCGCAAACCGGCAGGCCACCGGAGGATTGGTGAGATCCGGCGGAAGACCGGGAATCGAGTACAGGCGCTCATCGGTATCACGATCCATCGGCGGGATCGAAGACAAGAGCGCCTCGGCGTAGGGGTGATGCGTGTTGGAGAAGAGTTGCACCGTCTCAGAGGACTCAACGACCTTACCGGCGTACATCACGACAACGCGATCGGCACGACCGGCGATAACGCCCATGTCGTGGGTGATCAAGAGCATCGCCATCTTGAGCTTTGCGCGAAGGTCGTCGAGAAGGGAGAGGATCTGAGCCTGAATGGTGACATCGAGTGCCGTCGTGGGCTCATCGGCGATCAGTAGCTTGGGCTCGCACGACAGCGCCATCGCGATCATCACACGTTGGCGGAGACCGCCGGAAAGCTGATGGGGATAGTAGTTGAGGCGCTCGCGTGGATTCGGCATACCGACGAGTGCAAGAACCTCAGCCGCACGGTCGAGGCCCTCCTTCTTATTCGCACCTTTGTGGAGCCGCACTGCCTCGGCAATCTGCTCACCGATCGTCATGCAAGGATTCAACGAAGTCATCGGATCCTGGAAAATCATCCCGATGTCGTTACCTCGAATCTTTCGCAGCTCCTTGTCATCGAGGTGCGCAAGGTCTCGGCCATTGAAATTGATCGAGCCCCCACCGATATAGCCACCTGGAGGAAGGAGGCGCATGATTGACATACCGGTCATGGTCTTCCCACAACCTGACTCCCCCACTAGGCCTACCGTCTCCCCCTCCTCGATAGAAAAGGACACACCGTCCACTGCATGAACTTCGGTCTTCCGAAGCTTGATGTTGGTCTTCAGATCAACGATCTCTAAAAGGCTCAACGCACCCCACCTATGAAATCAGCGCTGGTCACACGAGTGCGACCGGCAGAGACATGGGAGACAGCTTATCCAACCAATGCATGGACCCGTCGAGGAGCACCGCAAATTAATAGGTACGAGACACAAGAGCTCAACACGAGAATGCCCCTTGAATGTGGTCGGAGCAAGTTGGCCGAGATGCTAGTTTTGTCTCCACTGTCGAAGTGGCGGAATAGGTAGACGCGCTAGGTTGAGGGCCTAGTGACCGCAAGGTCGTGGGGGTTCAAGTCCCCCCTTCGACACCAGTGCTCACGCTTCCTAGGGCTTGCGAAAATCGCTCAACAACACGTTCGTGACTACCTTCCATTGTTGACACCCCTGGATATCACACCGAGGCGCTCATTTCTCCAGCGAGTCACTCGAAGGCGCGAAGTATGCCCTCGACTTCGCACCCTCAGCCTCGTCGGGACTCTTTCTACCTGAGCCACTCTGGCTGACGAACTAGGCTCTACCGTACTGGCACATCCAATTCGAAAGTTTCTCGCAATTACGTTGCAAAAGCTCTCTTGACGGGCGTGATGGCCCTCTGAGTTCTGAACTTGCCCTCCCTTACCAGGCGGTTTGGTACATGAGGAGAGTCCTCGAGATCGAGGTGATTTCAACACGTCTGCGTCGCGTCGAGACTCGTCGAGTTCCTGGCTATCCGTCGAGGAAGCGGAGAGTCCGCAGAGCTTCGGAATGGGGTTCGTTCCAACCGTTGAGTCTCATCCGCGTCCCAAAGAGTTCGGCTACACCGACACATCCTGATGACCTCCTAACACCTCCTTCACGGAAAGCTCTTCGACTCCAAATACCCAGACTCCACATTGGAATTCAACGGTTTACCTCCCTCAATAAGGAGACATTCATGCGCTTGCTCCGGATGATCGCATCGGTGGCCATAGGGTTAGGCGTACTCGTCGCGGCTGGATGCAAGGCATCTCAAGAAGGTACACACTCGGTATCTCAATCGTCCAGGCCTGCAGCTTCGGCAGGAGCGGCTGCGCAGAACGTCAGTAGCGCGACGGCGGGCACCGACACAACCGTCATGGTGAGCGAAGGTGCATCCCACTTAGAAACGAGCGACATAGAAGGAACCAACCTCGACTTCACGGGAGTAGCAGCACCTTATAGCGACACCTCAGTGCTCGGTGC
>JBMFXL010000349.1:0-2207 GCA_049964275.1 Acidimicrobiales bacterium
GTTCGGATCGTGGGCGAAGTTACACCTGATCGGGCGGAGATCTTGCGGAAGGCGGACCGTGTGGTCGCCGAAGAGATCGAGCGAGCAGGACTTACTCGGTCACTCTGGCAGAGCTTTGCGATACTTGCAGCAAATCTTCGCACCGTCGGCGTGATGGGCGACGAACGCACCTACGGTTACCCGGTCGTGCTCCGCGCAGTGACCTCAGAGGATGCAATGACTGCGGACTGGGCGCGACTGCCCTACGAGGTGCTCGAGCGGATTTCCGCACGGGTCATCGCCGAGGTGGAGGGTGTCAATCGGGTGGTATATGACGTCACGTCGAAACCGCCCGGCACCATTGAGTGGGAGTAGACGCAGACGGCGGAGGCGCATCGATGAGCCTGCTTGACGGGCTGACAAGTGCACAGTCCGAGGCAGTGACACATGTCGATGGTCCGATGCTGGTCATCGCGGGCGCGGGTTCTGGCAAGACCCGAGTGTTGACTCGACGGATTTCCTACCTCGTGGACCAAGGCGTCCCTCCATGGTCGATCCTGGCGATCACCTTCACGAACAAGGCCGCCCATGAAATGAAGGACCGCGTCACCGAGCTTGTCGGTCCGAGTGTGCGATCGATGTGGATCTCGACGTTCCACTCTGCCTGCCTTCGCATCCTTCGTGAGCATGCAGAGGCACTCGGGTACTCGAAGAGCTTCGTGATCTATGATCAGGCGGATGCTCGCCGACTCTGTGAGCTCGTCGTGCGCGATCTCGGGCTTGATGTGAAGCGTTTCACCGGGCGTGCCATGGTGTCGGCGATCTCACAGGCGAAGTCTCAAGGTCTTTCCCCTGAGGACTTTGCGGCGTCGGCACATGGGATGTACAACCAAAAGGTCGCGGAGATCTATACGGCGTATCAGCTGCGGCTCTCGGCAGCCAATGCGATGGACTTCGATGACATCTTGTCAAAGGCGGTGTCGTTGCTCGAACTGCATCCTGCGGTGCGAGCCCACTACACCGATCGGTTCCGCTACATCTTGGTGGACGAGTTCCAAGATACGAACATGGTGCAGAACTCGCTCATTCGTCAGCTTGCGGGCGATAGTAAGAACGTCTTCGTCGTCGGCGATTCCGATCAGTCGATCTATCGCTTCCGAGGTGCGCACCTTGGGAACATCTTGGAGTTCGAGGAGAACTTCCCTGGGGCGAAGACCATCGCACTCGAGGAGAACTTTCGATCGACCCAGTCCATCCTCGACGTCGCGAATGCCGTGATCGACCACAATCCGCGACGACATGCCACCAAGCTCTTTTCGGATCGGGGGTCGGGTGAGCCAGTAGTGCTCTATGCCGCGCCTGATGATCGTGACGAAGCGGCGTACGTAGCGTCGGAGATCGTCAATGCGTGCGCACAGGGCGATCGTTCCTATGGAGATTTCGCAGTTTTCTTCCGTACCAACGCACAAAGTCGCCTTCTCGAGGAGCAGTTGCGACTGCGAGGAGTGCCGTTTCGGGTCGTCGGCGCGGTTCCGTTCTTCGAACGTAAGGAGGTCAAGGACGTACTTGCTTACCTCAAGCTTGCGACCAATCCCAATGATGAGATCGCGCTTCGGCGCGTGATCAATACTCCCAAGCGTGGTATCGGTGACACGACCTTGATGAAACTCTTCCTCGCGGGTGCGCTACCGTCTGAAACGCTCCTCGGGAGCATTGGGAGAAATGCGTCAGCCGTTGCCACCAAGCGCATTGCCAATGCGGCGGAAGGCTTCGTCGAACTCATGGGCCTGCTCCAGGATGGACTGGTGAGTGACCCCAGGCCCCAGCACGCCATCGAGCTGGCGCTCCGGCTCACCCACTATCGGGAGAGCCTCGGGGATGAGTCCGAGTTCGAGACCATCTCGAGGAACGAGAACCTTGACGAGCTGCTGCGATTCGCCAACGACTACCAGACGGTGCAGGAGCTGCTCGAGGGTTCCGCTCTGTACTCGGGTACCGATGAAATCACCGAGGACTCAGCAGTGACGCTGATGACCCTGCACATGGCGAAAGGGCTCGAGTTCAAGGTCGTCTATCTCGTCGGACTGGAGGATGGTATTTTCCCCCACATGCGATCGCTGACCGATCCATCGGAACTCGAGGAGGAGCGGAGGCTTCTCTACGTCGGGATCACGAGAGCCATGGAGCGACTCACCTTGAGCTACGCAAATCAGCGCCTCGGGTTTGGC
>JBMFXL010000350.1:0-2180 GCA_049964275.1 Acidimicrobiales bacterium
GCTTCGCAAGGATGGTGGGCTTCATCGCGCGCGGGATCGTGGTGCGGTCATCTTCGGGGTGTGTGCCGGCTTTCAGATACTTGGTCGCACGATCATCGAACGGGATGGCAACGAGCTCACCGCTCTCGGAATCATCGATGTCTCATCGCAACCCCTCGACGGTCCTCGTGCAATCGGCGAGATCCTCACGGAATGCAATGTCGTTCCTGGTGGTGGGCGATTGACCGGTTTCGAGAATCATGGCTTTGGCACCGCCCTCGGCTCTGGAGTCCTGCCACTCGGTCGAGTCATTGTCGGACGAGGAAACGGGTGTGGCTCGGGCGAGGAGGGCGCGGTCGATGGATCGATCGTGTGTACCTATCTTCATGGTCCAGCGCTCGCTCGAAACCCCTCTCTGACTGAGTTCCTTCTCTCGCTTGCGGGCGTCTCGCTTTCTTCGGATGTGCACGATCAGGTATCCGTCCTCCAGGATGCACTGCATGACGCATCCGTCGCTCGGGCAGTCCGTGAGTCCGAGTCCAACGGCAATTCGCTCATGGCCCGCATCTGGAAGTCGGGGATTCGAGGAGCGTCTCTTCCTGCGCGAGGTGTCGACACGTAGACAGCGCATACCTCCTAGGCTCGCTCGTGGGTGGTCTTAACTGTGGCCTGTCTGTGAGGTTTCGTAGATTCTCCAATCCACCTAGGAGAATTTTGCCCGGTCAGGATACGGTTATTTTTGTTGTCGTCTCGTAAGTGGAGGTTGTCCGTTGACTGGTATGGGGACGAAGGGGGTCAATCTTTCCGACCCGAACATTACCTCTGCCTTCAATGGTTCGTTGCTCCATCAACTCGTGCTCCTCGCGCTCTTCGCGGTTGCGCTTCTCGTCGGTATCTTTGGTTACTACTTATTCAAGAATCCCGGCAATTCTCCTCGTAAGACCATCCGACAGGTGGGGTTCGAACCCGCAGCACGTAAGTTTCTGCGATATGCGTTCGGCGGACTCTGGATCTTTGATGGACTCCTCCAGCTGCAACCTCAGATGCCCCTTGGTATCCCGACGGTAATCGTTTCACCCCTCCTTAGTGGGGAGCCCTCTTGGCTTCGCTCCATCCTTACGCTCGGAGTCAACGTGTGGGAACGCCACCCCATTCAAGCGGCGGACTCGTTGGTGTGGATTCAAGTCGGTATCGGCATTTGGCTCATTGCCGCGAATGGCTCCGGCCGATGGAGTCGCCTTGCGGGAGCGGTGAGTACCGTGTGGGCGCTGTCGGTCTGGGTCGGCGGCGAAGCCATGGGCGGCATCTTCCTTCCTGGAGCGAGCTGGTATTTTGGTGCGCCCGGTGCAGTGGCGTTCTACGGCGTCGCAGGCGTTCTGATTGCCATGCCCCCTACCGCGTTCTCGAGCGCTCGAGCCGCGACGCAGATGATGAGGGCCTTGGGTGGTCTCATGGCGATCTTCGCGATACTTCAGGCATTTCCCGGACGCGGATTCTGGAGTGGTAGCTCGATTGCAGGTATGGCGCAAGGTATGTCACAAGCAAGTCAGCCTGGTTTTGCGACGTCCATCCAGCAGGCGATCGCCTCATTTGCCA
Source organism: Acidimicrobiales bacterium (assembly GCA_049964275.1). Lineage (GTDB taxonomy): Bacteria > Actinomycetota > Acidimicrobiia > Acidimicrobiales > Acidimicrobiaceae > JAJYZP01. Next base: position 1,576 of record JBMFXL010000350.1, read on the forward strand.
ACGCGGGGGGGGATCTCACCAACGCCATCTTGGTCGCGCTCCTTGCAGGCGCTGCGATCACGCTTTTGGCGGGGAAGCCAACGCGAGGACTTCTTGTGTGGAACATCGCACTGGCTGCGGTGAGCTGGATTGGTTTTCAGGATTTTGGTTTCTTCGGTGGAATTGGCACGGACCCTAACTCAGCGATCCCAGTACTGTTCTTGGTCCTTGCCCTGTACGTGTGGTCCAAGCGCCTTGATCCTGCGCTCGTACGTTCACCACGGGCGGAGCGGCGAGAGAAGCGCCTTGCCAATGAAGGTGGGCGAGGAAGCGTGCTGGGTGAACTCTTGCCGATGCCTACTCATGTGATCAGGTGGATTCCCATTGCCGTAGCGGTTGCTATTACGGCTGTCGGTTCTGGGCCGTTGGCGTACGCGTCGTTGACCTCTCATACCGCGTCACTCGTTACCGCGGAGGCGATCGATGGGTTACCATCCCCGGTGCACTATCCAGCCCCACTCTTCACTCTGACCGATCAGAATGGCAAGACCTTCTCATTGAGTAGTCTCCAGGGGAAGGTGGTCTTTCTTACGTTCTTGGATCCAGTGTGTACGACCGACTGCCCG
>JBMFXL010000351.1:0-2178 GCA_049964275.1 Acidimicrobiales bacterium
GGTAGCTCCCTGATCGCACCTACGATCGAGACCATTCCGAAGGCCCCAACGGCCATGATCCCATAAGCGAAGAGGTAGTAGAGCGAGTCAGAGACCGAGCGTTGGGTGCCCACGTACAGCCCAAGGAGGATGAAGCCCGCATGGTTGATCGAGGAGTACGCCAGCATTCGCTTGACGTCACGCTGGGTAAGGGCCAAGAGGGCTCCCGCGAACAGGGAGAGTAGGGAAAGCACCAGGATGATCGGTCGCCAGTCGCTTCGCAAGGTCGCGAACGGAACGAAGAGTAGCCGAAGGAGGCCCGCAAATCCCGCGGCCTTGGCAATCGCCGCCATGAACCCAGTGACCGTCGTAGGAGCGCCCTGATACACGTCAGGTGTCCAGAGTTGGAATGGTACTGCAGCAATCTTGAATCCGAGCCCCACGATAAGCAGCACAAGCCCCGCGAGCAGCACGCCATTGGCAGTGATGGTATTGGTCGCGAGATACAACTCGATCTGTCCGATATTCGTCGAACCTGTCGCGCCATAGGTGAGCGCAATCCCGTACAGGAAGATGGCGGATGAGAACCCTCCAAGAATGAAATATTTGAAGGCTGCCTCACGAGATGCCGATCGTCGAGCGGTGTAGGCCACAAGGACATACAGCGATATCGAGAGGATCTCAAGGCCCAGGAAGAGCACGATCAGATCGTCGGCCGAGGCCATGAACATCGCACCCGATGCCGACAGCATGAGCAACGACACGAAGTCGGGACCGGGAGCTCCCACCCGATAGATGAAGGCCTCGCCAAGCAGCAAGGTGAGTACGAGTCCGATGCAGATGAACACCAGCAGGAACGTGGAGAATCCATCGAGTGCCATTGCTCCGCCCACGAGTGTGGACGCACCATGACTCTCTACCCCGCGGTAGAGGTGATACGACCATGCGCCCGCGATAACGGCGACCGTAATGCCTATGGAGGTAAAGACCGGGGTCTTCTTCTCATCCTTGACCATGGATGAGATGGCCATGCAGAGGAGTGCACCACCGATCAAGAGCAGTTCGGGCAGTATTCCCGAGTACTCGACATGAGGGAACGTGATCGCTGTCGTCTGGGAGATCGTGAGAAGAAGATGCATCACTTACCAGCCTTTGGCATCGAGAGCGATAGCGAGTTCGAAGTCGCCGAAGAGTGCGCCTGTAGAACCTGATGAACTGAGGGGTTGATCCGGCTCAGGAACAGCGAGGGGAAGATGCCAAGCCCTACCACGATCACGACAAGGGGTACGAGCGTGAGGATCTCGCGAATCTTCAAGTCAGCGAACGGACGGTCCGTCTTAGCCGCACGATGGAAGACCTTTTGATATGCCCAGAGTAAATAGATCGCCGACAGGATGACCCCCGTCGCACCTACCACCGCCCACCAGCGATGGCCGAGAAAGCCTCCGAGAAGGATCATGAACTCACCTATGAATCCATTCAGTCCAGGAAGACCGATTGAGGCAAGCATGATCACCATGAAGATCCCGGCAAGAATAGGAGCCTTGGCTTGAAGACCTCCAAGCTCACCGGTATCGAGTGTCTTCCGTCTCGCGTAGATCATTCCGATCAGGAGGAACAGCGCTGCGGTGTAGATCCCGTGATTGAACATCTGCAGCACACTTCCAGAGAGTCCCTCGGATGTGAAGGCAAACAGACCCAGAACGATGAAGCCCATGTGGGAGAGGGACGAGTATGCAACCACCTTCGCCAGGTTGCGTTCGCCCGCTGCGACAACCGCTCCGTACACGATGCCTATCACCGCGAGGGTCAGCATGAGCCACGCGAGGGAGCGCGACGCTTGGGGAAAGAGTTCGAAGTCGAATCGTATGATTCCATAGGTGCCTAGCTTCGCCATGATGCCCGCCAGGATCACCGCTCCAGAAGTCGGCGCTTCTCCGTACGCGTCAGGCGACCAGGTATGGAACGGAAATACTGGTGCTTTAACCACGAAGGCGGCGGTGAAGGCAAGGAAGAGGTACTTGGCCGTCGTCGACGACATGACCGTATGCCTAAGTGACGCGATGGCGAAGGTGACCGAACCAGTGTCGCGCGCATGAATCGAAACGAGGGCCAATATCCCGACGAGAAGAAACGCTGAACCAAGAAATGTATAGACGAAGAACTTGGTTGCCGCCCGAGCTGAACCTGCAAGACCCC
>JBMFXL010000352.1:0-2169 GCA_049964275.1 Acidimicrobiales bacterium
CTCGTGGGCGTGGCCCGAGCCATGGTTGCTGACCCGACGATGTTTATCCTCGATGAGCCGACCTCGAATCTCTCCCCTGGAGTGGCCAAGCAGGTGCTCCATGACGTGGTCGCAACGCTTGCGAGTTCTGGGAAGTCACTCTTGCTCATCGAGCAGCGGGTCGTCCTCGCACTTGAGGTCGCAACGTGGGTCTACGTGATGGTCGACGGCCAAGTACGTTTTTCGGGGTCCACGGAGGAGTTTCGATCCCGCAAGGACATGGCGTCCCTTTTCTTCGGAGGAGTCGTGCGAACTCCGAATGGGGCCGGTTCGGAGTGAAGAAGGGTTCAGCTTCGGGGGTGGTCGTCGGTATCGGTGACAACCCTCGTGGAGTCGTGGCGAATGTCCCCAGTCCGCGTTTGACGCTCGATCTCGCCGGCGGCACGTGCCATCGCTGGCACGATTCGGCGGAGCGCATCTTCGCGATTCACTCGGAAGGCCGGAGCAGCAACTGCAATCGCCGCAAGCGGACTGTTCGAGTCGCGACGGATCGGATAGCCGACCGCAGCGATTCCGTCGTCGCCCTCTTCCAGGTTGAGTGCGAAGCCGTCCTGGCGTACCGTCGACAGTTCCTCGACGAGCCGATCCCAGCTGTCGATCGTTCGCGGAGTACGCACCTTGAGGACTCGGTCTGGATACCGCCTGAGCAGTTCCTCGCTATCGAGATTGGCAAGGATGACCTTTCCGCCCGACGAACAATGTGCCGGAAGTACAAGTCCGACGCGGGAGCCAACTCTCACCGCACCTGGTCCTTCGAGGGACTCGATGAAGTGCACCTCGTTGCCGCGCAGGACCATGAGATTGACGGTCTCGGCGAGCTCATCTCGGAGTCCCGCGAGGATGGGCCGAGCGATTGCTCGGACATCAACCCCTCCGTAAGCGGCCAAGGCGAGCTCGGTCAGCCGAGGCCCTACGCCATAGGGTCCGGATCGACGTTCTTGCACCACGAACCCGAGGGTCCGCAAGGTGCTGAGCAAGCGGTGTGCGGTGGAGGGCACCACCCCGAGGAGCTCAGCGGCATCATTCACTCGAAGCGTGCGACGTTCGCCAATGGCTTCAATCAGCAGGAGCGCGTGCTCCGCTGCAATGACCAGATTCGAATCGGTGGTTTTCTGCACAGCGGAAACCCTACCACAGTTCTTTCTCGAGGAGGGAAATAAGTGATGTCCGTCGTGGATTCGAAGACGCAAGATAGGACTCATTCATCGGTCGTCATCATTGGTGGCGGTCCCGTCGGCATGACTGCCGCCACCATTTTGGCCCAAGAAGGCGTCGATGTCACGTTGGTCGAACTCAACCCCGAGCCGATGCCCGACTGGCGCGCATCGACTTTCCATTCGCCAACGCTTGAGCTGCTCGACAGGATCGGAATCGTCGAGCGAATGCATCGTGAAGGTCTCGTGGTGCCGCGTTATCAGTTCAGGGACCGGAAGGCCGGTCTCGTGGCCGAGTACGATTTTTCCCTTCTGGCTGACGAGACACGCTATCCCTACCGACTTCAGCTCAACCAACAGCGTCTTGTCGAAATGCTCTACGAGGGACTCCAGGTGGCGCCCACGGCTTCGCTCGTCTTTGGAACACAACTCGTGGGGCTCACCACGCATGATGATGGGGTGACACTCACCCTCAAGGATGTCGCGTCGGGCACCGAGCGGCAGCTCGAAGCTTCGTTCGTGATCGGTGCTGATGGGGCTCGAAGCACTACGCGTAACTTGCTCGAGGTGCCATTCGAAGGTATGACCTACATGGAGCGATTCCTCATTACGAGTACTCCTGTCGACATGGCGGAGCTCATTCCTGATCTTGCTCCGGTGAACTACATTGCCGACCCGGAGGAGTGGCTCTTCATATTGAGGACGCCTGAGTCTTGGCGCGTACTGTGGCCCGTTCCGACCGACATCGAGAGCGAAGTGGCGATGTCCGACGAGGAGATCGAGCGACATCTCCAGGGAGTGGCACCAAGGGCAGAGTCGTATCCGATATTGGACCGTCAGATCTACTCCGTACATCAGCGTGTGGCGGAGCGATTCGTGACTGGGCGTACCTTGTTGATGGGCGATGCGGCACATATCAATTCCCCAGTGGGCGGTGTGGGCCTCAATAGCGGTATCCATGACGCGTTCGATGCCG
>JBMFXL010000353.1:0-2160 GCA_049964275.1 Acidimicrobiales bacterium
CTCTGATGACCTCGCGATCGATGGGATCGGAGCCTTCGCGAGCCATGGTGGCCACCGGTAATGACGTGTTCATCGGCATTCTCAATAGGTCGGAATTGTTCTTCGGAGATGTTAGACGCGCGTTCGCAGAGGAGCGCAGGGCGCGCACGGACTCGCTCGCTTGCCGTCGCATTCCGTAGTGGACTCCTCACGTTGAGAGGTGCTGATCACGAGCGCATTCGGCGTTTGTCACAGCGTCGTAGGAGGATTAGTCGGTAAAAATTACGGTGATGTAATTACAAAACCTGCGCGCCAAGCCACAAGATGTCGTAGTATGAAGGGACCAACCCACTACCTGTAGTGGTAAGCGGCTCGGGCGGCCGCTCATTCAAATGGTACGTATGGATGCAAAGCCCGCATTCGAACTACTGGGGAGAACTTGAGGAGGATGGTGTGGCGATAGCACCAGACAAAGTGTCATCTGGAATTACGAGACACTTTACCAATGATGGCCAAGACGCATACGAAACCGTTGAGTGGGAAACCCGTGACTCGCGTATCACCAATTATCGTGACGGCAGCGTCGCGTTCGAGCAGTTGGGCGTCGAGGTCCCTTCGTTCTGGAGCCTGAACGCGACCAACATCTTGGCGCAGAAGTACTTCCGTGGCAATCTCGGCACGCCCGAGCGCGAGCGTTCCCTTCGCCAGGTGGTCGATCGAATCGTCGACACCATCGTTGCGTGGGGTCGTAAGGACGGGTACTTCCTCGACGAGGAAGAGGCGACCACGTTCTCGGCCGAACTCAAGTACCTCCTCATCCATCAGCGCGCCGCCTTCAATTCCCCAGTGTGGTTCAACATTGGCGTGAAGGGTGTTCCCCAGCAGGCATCGGCCTGCTTCATTCTGGCCGTTGACGACTCCATGCGCTCGATCCTGAACTGGTACACCGAAGAGGGCACCATCTTCAAGGGTGGTTCGGGTGCCGGTACCAATCTGTCGCGAATCAGATCCTCGATGGAGTCGCTCAATGGCGGCGGCACAGCGTCCGGGCCAGTCTCGTTCATGCGTGGTGCCGACGCCTCTGCGGGCACGATCAAATCCGGTGGGAAGACTCGGCGCGCAGCCAAGATGGTCATCTTGAACGATAGTCATCCAGATATCGAGGAGTTCATCTGGTGTAAAGCTCTCGAAGAGAAGAAGGCGCGCGCACTCCGTGACGCAGGATTCGACATGGATCTCGATGGCAAGGACTCGTTCTCGATCCAGTACCAGAACGCGAATAACTCGGTTCGAGTCTCTGACGAGTTCATGCAGGCAGTCGTCGATGACGGCGAGTGGGAGCTGCGTGCAGTGACCGACGGACGCGTCATCAAGACCATGCGCGCTCGGGATCTGATGCGTCAGATTGCGGAAGCTGCCTGGGACTGTGCGGATCCAGGGGTCCAGTACGACTCGACGATCAACAAGTGGCACACCGCTCCGAAGGAAGGTCGCATCAACGGCTCGAATCCCTGTTCCGAGTATGTCCATTTGGACAACTCGGCGTGCAACTTGGCGAGCCTGAACCTGCTCCGCTACTTGAACGACGACGGCACCTTCGACATCGAGGGCTTCACTCACTCGGTGCGTGTGGTCTTCATGGCGCAGGAAATCCTGGTCGGCAACGCCGACTATCCGACTGAGAAGATCGCAGAGAACTCACGTCGGTTCCGAGAGCTCGGTATCGGGTATGCGAACCTCGGTGCATTGCTCATGGCGTGTGGTCTCGCCTATGACTCAGAGAAGGGCCGTGCATGGGCCGGCGCAATTACTGCTCTACTTACTGGCACCGCATATGCCACCTCGGCAAAGATGGCAGCGAGACTTGGGCCCTTCGCAGGCTTCGAAAACAATCGCGAGGCAATGTTGAACGTGCTCGCGATGCATCGCGAGGCGGTGTCCAAGATCGACGAAGAGATCGTTCCGACAGATCTTCTCTGTGCCGCACAGCAGGTGTGGGACGAGGCAGTCGAGCAAGGCGAGATCTACGGAGTGCGCAACTCACAAGCATCAGTACTTGCCCCTACAGGGACGATCGGCCTCCTGATGGATTGCGACACCACCGGTGTTGAACCTGACCTCGGACTCGTGAAGATGAAGAAGCTGGTGGGCGGTGGAACGATGTCCATCGTCAACCAGACG
>JBMFXL010000354.1:0-2158 GCA_049964275.1 Acidimicrobiales bacterium
GTTCAGGGTGAAGGGATCCTCGATGGTGGCAACCACGCGGTCGAGCACCTGCGCGCACTCTTCGGCATTCGTGAAAGCGGGAAGCACACACACGAACTCGTCACCACCGATTCGCGCAACCGTGTCGACCTCGCGCAGCTCATCGGAGAGACGCCTCGCAAGTTCGACAAGGAGCTGATCGCCCTCAGCGTGACCGTAGCGATCATTGACCGGTTTGAAGTCATCGAGGTCGAGGTACGCAATGGCGAGAATCGTCCGATTGCGTCGCGACTCGGCCATCGCCGACTTCATGCGTTCGGTAAGAAGACTTCGGTTGGGGAGCCCGGTAAGGATGTCGTGGAACGCCAGCTCGCTGAGCTGGCGCTGGTGATGCATCATGTCCGAGATATCGGTGCAGATGGCCACGTACTGATCGTTCGCGCCAGTCAGATCCTTGATGGGCGTCACGTGCATAAGTATGGGTACTACCGTGCCATCCTTGCGACGATTCCAGATTGTTCCACTCCAATGATCCTCGCGCTCAAGGGACGCGTACATGTCCGAGAAGAACGCTTGGTCATGACGATCGGATCCCCAGAAACCCGCATCGCGCCCGATGCACTCGTCTCGCGAGTATCCGCTGATCCGACAAAATCCCTCGTTGACATCGGTGATCCTTGCGTTCGCGTCCGCAATGAGGATGCCTTCGATCGAGTTCTCGAAGACTGCAGCCGCCCGGCGGAACTCTCGCGAGCGTCGCTCATTATCCGTGACGTCTGCGCCTACGCACACGACATAGGAGACTCCGCCCCTCTCATCGGTGATCAACGCGTTCTGCCATTCATAGAGACGCTCCCCACCTTGTCGATCGATCACCGCAGCCAGCGTTCGCTCACGCAGCGAACCGGCGACCGCTTGGTCATACCACTCGAGGACGAGTGGACGGAATCGCTTTGTAAAGAGCGAAAGGAACAAGTTGGGCTTGAGGAAGAACGCTTCAGGTGCTCTTCCTGTAATCTCCTCGAACGCCGTGTTCGTTCGGACGATCCGACCCTGAGTGTCCATGACGATTACGACGTTCGAAATCGATTCCAATATCCGCTCGACGAACACCCGTTGATCACGTGCATCCTCACTTGCGAGGTGGCGCTCCGTGAGATCTACGCCGCTCCAGAAGCAGCCCACGTAGGCACCCGAGTCATCATGGAGCGGTCCCACCTGAAACGAGTAGAGACGCTCTTCACGACGTTGATCCTTAAGCCAGAGCTCCGCTTGCTGAGGCATGCCCGAACTCGCCGCCCTTCCCATTGCCTCCTTAGCAGCGTCAAGGCTCCTCTCCGCAATCAGGGCGCCCCAGTCGAATACCCGGCTTCGAAGCTCGCTTTCGTCATGGCCGGTCATCTTGCTAACAAGATTGTTGACAAACATCACACGGTCCAGCGCATCGATAGCGAAGATGACGACCGCAGAGGTATTGACGATCCGCTCCATCATTGCACGGTCGACCAGGAGCATTCGCTCGGACTCGGAGTAGCCGTCGGTTTCGACGTAAATGGTATCAAAGTAGCGTTTGTCGTCCTGGGTATGAAGCACGGTGAAGAGCTCGATCTCCCTCCACACGCCCTCCGCATCCTGGTGCCTTGAGCCGAGTCGGAACGGTACGTTATCGGGGTAGCGCGACATGAGATCTGCAAGAAGCTCCGGGGTCATCGTTCCCGACAGGTCGAAAATAGTCTTGGTGACCAGCTCCTCCTTAGGGAATCCATAGAATCGAGCCGCTCCATCGGAGGGTTCAGAAATCGCACCCGTCGCAGCATCGACACGGAGACGTACCCTGTCCACCTCGTTCGATACGTCCTGGAGACCCTTCGACTTTGCCTCAAGTACACCTCTCTGGAGATATCGATCGATCTGGGTCCTAGCAAGAGGTGCCACGTTCTCGAGCAAAAGCTCCTCAGCCGGTGTCGGCCACCGATCACCCTTGACGAGACAGAGGAGATAAATCGCCGAGCCAGCCTTACGGCATACCGGAAGCGACCACACCGCCGCAATCTCTCCGAGCGCTCCCGAATTGATACCTGCGCGTTCGAGCAACTGGGGGTCCCTCAGCGAGATCGACGTGAGGGTCGTTCTCGTCCGTAGGCGCGTCTGAAGTCCGCCATACCATGCACGCAGTACC
>JBMFXL010000355.1:0-2141 GCA_049964275.1 Acidimicrobiales bacterium
TCGCTTTGCAAGCTCCACCTGCTCACTTGCGGATGGGAGCGGATGCTTCGCGAGATCGTCGAGAAAGAGACGTACGGAATCCGCGCCAAGTCCGACAGAGGCAAGGGCAGTCTCAAGATCGGACTGCGCGCGCTTCTTACGAGTCTTCGTTTCTGTGGTTTCCACCGTATCCTTCGCCGACTTCGTTGACGTCATACTCTTCTCATCTCGCTCAATATCTGGCAATTGCGCCGCTATAGCATAACACCACTAGCGTCCACATCTTCCTGCGGTTCTCCATTTCTTTCGGAGAATATGGTAGGTCAACTTGAGAGCGAGGTGAGACTGCTCTCCAAAACTCCTGGACTCCGAAATAGTTCTCTTATGAGAAGTGTTTACACTTGAGAGAAGAACCGCTGTATCGCCGGCTCGGTTCCATTGCCCTTCGGGGTATGGGTCCCGCTCCGTCGCTAGAGTGGACAGTGTAGTGGAGAGCGTGTGATGATTTCAAGAAGAGCCGTCCGTCTCGCAGTTCCCGTAGGTATCGGAGTCGTCAGTCTGGGCGCTGCTTTAGTGACTCCGTCGCTCGCGGGGGCTCAGAATCCTTCCCTCCCAATCGTGTCTCGTGCTTCGTTGATTGCAGGAGTGCTTTCGGCCAAGCCAACTCCGTTCAGTGGGACAGTGGTAGTCACTTCGTCGCTTCTCGGAAGTGCATCTACGGTGCTGAATGCGGTTGCAGGTGGCGTTCCTCTTCCTGATGGAACCGCGACGGTCAATCTTTGGTACGGCGGTTCAGGACGTGCACGTGCGCAACTCTTGAACGCGGGTAGCGAACGCGATCTCTACGTGAACCAGGGTTCGGTGTGGCTTTGGACGTCGTCGACGATGACCGCGACCCACGTGGTGCTTCCCTCGAAGGCGTCGGGTACTTCATCAGCAGTGCCATCCACCATGCAGCCGTCGACGTACGATCCTCAGGTGCTTGCACAGAAGCTCCTCACCAAGCTGAGCACAACCACGACGATTTCGATCGGCAAGCCGGCGTACATTGGCGGACAAGCGGCCTATGAGCTGTCGCTTCATCCGACCGACCGCAATTCGCTGTTCCGACGCGTCGAAGTGTTCATCGATGCCCAGAACCATCGGGTGCTCGGACTCGACGTCGTCGATCGTGGTAACGCAACCGTATTTTCGATCCAGTTCTCGAAGGTGGCCTATGGAACGCCCTCGACGAGCGTGTTCGACTTCACTCCTCCTACTGGAGCGACGGTGAAGCAGATCGCTCCAACCTCGCTCGTTCCGAAGTCCTCGGCTGCGCAGCCCAAGTCCTCGGCAGCCGGTTCCGCTGTGCCGAATATTGAGACGCAGCTGAATGGCGCGCATCAGCTGAAGTTCGTGGGCAAGGGCTGGTCGGTAGTGGGTGTGACACCCGCTGGTGAGTACAACGTCATTACGCAGCAGCTTGCGAAGTCGCCGTCGAGTGCGGCCGAGATGAAGGCGCTGGAGAAGGCCTTCACCACGGTGAGTACACCATCTGGTCCTGCACGCCTGCTTTCCACCCCGTTGTTGAACGTGCTGGTATTGCAGAATGGGACGATTCTCGTCGGCTCGGTCGATACAGCCGAACTCGTAGCCGATTCAACGCTCATCACCAACTGACAATCTCGCGAACACCGAACTTAGAACCAAGGAGCGTCAGGTGAGCGTAGCCGTGTCCTTCGACGGACTGACGAAGTCCTTTGGAAAGAAGGTGGCTGTAGAGGGTGCGTCCTTGCAGGTGCCAGCGGGATCTGTCTACGGATTCCTTGGGCCTAATGGTGCCGGCAAAACCACCACGATCCGGATGTTGGTCGGGCTCATATTCCCTGATAAGGGTTCGATCGAGCTGCTTGGTACTTCGATGCCGGCACATGCCGCAACTACATTGCGGAAGGTCGGTGCCATGATCGAAGGACCAGGTTTCATCCCTTACCTCAGCGGAGAAGACAATCTTCGTCGGTTGCTCTCGGCAGCTGGTGTGCGCTCAAGCGAACAGCGCCAGCTCGCTGACAGGGCACTCGATGCGGTCGGACTCACGGTGGCGAAAGAGGTGCGGGCGAAGAGTTACTCCATGGGCATGAAGCAGCGACTTTCGCTCGCATGGGCAATTGCGCTTCCACGAG
>JBMFXL010000356.1:0-2130 GCA_049964275.1 Acidimicrobiales bacterium
CGGTCGCGCTCTTGGCAACGATCACTGTCTTCGCCGCCACCTCCTGGTCACAGTTCAACGGCTCACTCTCCTCGACGACGATCCCGATCTCTGAGCCAAGCTCGTTCACTCAGTTCACCGCGACGATGAGTCACGACACCAAGCCAGGGCAGGTGCTCTGGTTCGGTGCACCGGCCTTTGTCACTACGGATCTCACCAAGCACGGGTACAACCTCTCGTCTCCCACTCATCCGCTCGACATACTCACGGGAAACGTCAATGCGCAGGTGGCAGCGAGGAGCGATCCGTTCCAGACGTTCTGCAATTCGTTTACCCAAGCGTTCTGCTACCTGAACACCTCGATCTTCCCGTATTTGATCCACCAAACCAACACGAGGTATATCGTCTCGCCTAAGGGCTCCTCACTCACCAAGCTTTCTGGGGGCGTTTCTTCGGGTTGGCTCAAGAGCAAGATCTCCGACATGTTCGGGGCACCGAAGGTGTTGGGCTCCGGGAGTACCGCGATCTACCTGTGGCACATCCCCACTCAGTACTCCGCCGTTCGGAACTATCCAGCCGTTGGCGAGGTCTACGGAGGCCCATGGACACTCGCCCAGGACCTCCCGATCATTCGTGCGTTCCACCTCCAGGTCAGCTTCACCGCCACCTTCAATGAACCCTTTCAACCAGTGGCGAAGGGAGTGCTACCGTCGAGCGTGGCGATCGATCCTTACGTCACCAAGCTCGGCTATCGCAACCTCGTCACCGGGAGCTACGCGGTCACTGCAGCCTCCCAAGCCTCACAGATCAGCGTGACGGTCGACGGTGTGCCACGAACGCTCCCGCGCCTCACCACCCTCCCTAATAGCGGCGGCATGTCTGCGTATGGTCCGATCACATTGGCCCCGGGAACCAGAACCGTCAGCTCACCCACCGTCGCTCTCGGTCCAGCGGTCGAATGGAGTGCCCTCGCACGCTACGCGCTCCATACGCCTGCGATCTTCGCCGGACCATCCACAGCGCCCAATGCACAGTCCTATGCAGCGAACATCGCCCATCCGGTTGGTCCTTGGTATGAGCTCGCCGTCTCCTACGACGCGGGATGGCGCATTGGAGCCCACTTCACCACCGCCTATGGTGGCCAGCTCTTCAACCTGTTCCATCTGACACGCGCACCGAGCCATCTGGTCTTCACCTACTCGAGCTACCGATTCCAGCTGATCGGTATCGCGATCGCAGTACTTGCCCTCATCGGCGCACTCTTGCTCGTCTGGGGAAGTCGACGTTGGCATTGGCGGGATCTTGGTAGCGAGATCAGGCTTCCTGAACTCAGGTCGGACCTACTCGCACCCTCGATTGGCAAGATCGCTGTTGCGATGATGGCGCTCGCGCTGCTCACCCAGGCCTATGACTTCGTTGGAATCCCCTCTCGATACCCATGGACCGCACTCGGGAGCAATCCCTATGCACTCCCTTCGATCTTTCTCTTCATAGGCTCCGCGGCGGCGCTTGTCTCAATCGGGTATCGGATACTCCGACACCTTCTCGGTGACCATCTCAGACTCACGGTGAACGTACGGTCGCCACGCGGCAAGCGTCGCGGGCTCATCCCCTATGGGATCCTGAGCATCCTCGTCTCATCCTGCAGCCTTCTCCCAAGCTCGACTGTCAGCCAGAACATCGCGCTTGCACAGTCTGCGGGTGCGACGTCACCGCATCTCATCGGCTCGTCGATCTCCGACGCACAGCTCAACTACCTTGCCAAGAACGCAGAGGGTTGCATCTCCAACTACACGACCGCACTGGCACAATACCCCACGCTCCCCTCGCTCTATGTGGGACGTTCACGGTGCTACTCCAGTGCAGACATCAACAGCTTGAACGGTGTGCTCAACGACGCCAAGCGCGCGCACGCCCTCGACCCCACGAACGCAAACTACCTCTACTCGGTGGGCCAAGCAGAGATTGAGGCAGGACAGTACCAGAACGCCTATCAGACCTACCTCGAACTCGCACAAGCACCTAACGTCACCCCCCAGCTCCTGCGTTCGATCATCAGCTTCTTGATCTCAAGCGCTCAGGAGACCTACGCGTACGATGCCTACGCAATCGCAGCTGCTCGCTTCCCGAACAACCCGATCGTCATGTTGA
>JBMFXL010000357.1:0-2105 GCA_049964275.1 Acidimicrobiales bacterium
TGGTACGACGTCCAAGACCTTGCGATCCCATCGGAGCCCGGACAACTCGATCCTGCACTCGTCGACCGTGCAACGGCACTCTTATCGGACCGGCTGGATCGCTATGGGCACTTCGGCGTGAAGGACCCTCGCTTCTGTGTGACCTGGCCGTATTGGAGGGCCGCCGTGGTGAGTCTCGATGTTGAGGTACGTGCAATCCACGCGATCCGTCGCCCGAACGACGTGGCGGTTTCACTTGCGCGCCGAGACGGCTTCCCTCTGCATCATGGGCTGCTTCTCTGGGCGCGCTACAACGAGGGTGCGCTCCGACATCTGAGGGAATACCCGAATATCGTGGTGGACTACGACGATCTCGTTGACCGTCCGGGCGAGATCCTCGAATCGCTTGCTGAGTTTCTCGAGGTGCCACTCGATCCTGAGTCCCAAGCCATCAAAGCGTACGTCGATGACTTCGTCGACGGATCCCTGCGACGTTCGGCTTGTCATCAAGATTCCCCCGAGCTCCCGCCGAACGAGTCCCTTCTCGCATCTGTGACCTCCGCCGCCTACGAGTTGATCAAGCCACTCCCTCAACGTGACGACGGTGAGGCAGATGTTCAAAGGGCCGTTGCCACCCGTCGTCTTGAGGAGGCGCTCTCCTTTGAAGGTCACTATCGAATACTGCTGAAGAGGAGCCTCGGGGAGCTGGTGATGCTTCGAGGGGCCTTGTATGCAGAGCGAGCGAGAGCCACGCAACGGATCTCGGAGATCGAAGAGGCTCATCGCATATCGCTGGAGGAGCTCGCAGTGTTGCGCGAACGCTCGAGGGAGGAGTTACTCCTGAGGGAGCGGCGGATCTTCGAACTGGACAGTGAGCTCGAAGCCATGCATGACTCGTTGAGCTGGCGGATAACAGCTCCGGTCCGCTCTCTGACGAGCAAACGTCGCTCAAGACGTCTCAAGCGCTAGGCCAGTCGGGGTCGCAGCATCTGCACCCCTAGCCTTGAGTCATGGTGAGCCTCCGGGAACGTCGATTCAATGACGCAACACTCGTCGATTCCGTGGGCGAACTCATGGGCGGTGCGGAACGCGTGCTCCTTGTCCCACCCGACTTCACGAGGCTCCACTCCTTTGCAGGGGACATCGTGAACCTCCTGATGGGCGCATTCGGCGACCAGGTCGTTGGTGTGCTACCTGCGACGGGTACTCATCGTCCTATGACCGATGAAGAACTAAGAACGATGTACGGTGAGGTACCTCGCGCGCTCATTCGTGATCGCGACTGGCGGTCCACAGCGGAGCGAGTCGCTGAGCTTTCGCGCTCGGAGGTCAGGGAATGGAGCGACGGTCTGTTCGATGAGATCGTGCCAGTCGAGGTCGACCGAGCGCTTCTTGACCCTTCGATCGACCTGATAGTCTCCCTCTCCCAGGTCCTTCCTCACGAGGTGGTCGGTATGTCGGGACATGCAAAGAACCTGCTCGTGGGTGCGGGTGGGCCCTCGATGGTGAACGTATCGCATTATCTTGGTGCGCTCGTTGGGATTGAGGAGGTGCTTGGGCGTCTCGATACCCCGCCTCGCCGTCTCCTCGAGCATGCGATGGAGAGGATCAATTGCCTGCTCCCAAGGGTGGGCTATGTGCATTTGGTCGTTGGATCTGATCCAGCGGATCCCACTCGCCGAGCACCAATCGGCTGGTATTGCGGTGACGATATCACTCCATATCACCTCGCGGCGCGCCACTCACAGCGAGAGAACATCACGGTTCTCGATGAGCCGGTTGATCGCGCGGTGGTGATCCTCGACCCCCAGGTCTACCAATCGACATGGCTCGCCAATAAGGCGATCTATCGAACCAGAATGGCGATACGTGACGGTGGTGAGTTGATCATCGTTGCGCCTGGGCTCTCCCACTTCGGGGAGGATCAGCGGGCGGATGCGTTGATACGTCGAGTGGGATATCACGGTCGTGAGCATGCGCTTCGCATGATGAGGATCGATCCCGAACTTGGAGGGGAGCGAAGTGTGGTAGCGCATTCATTGCACGGCTCCTCTGAAGGAAGGTTTTCCACCTCGTACGCGACGCAGAGGCTTACGAAAGAGGAGCTTCGTGGCGTGGGCTTCGAC
>JBMFXL010000358.1:0-2087 GCA_049964275.1 Acidimicrobiales bacterium
CAGAGGAGTGTCGGTCGCCCTCGGCGGTGGCGTATGCGGTGATGGCGCGGCGTATCTCTTCGATGTCAGAGGAATCTCGACGGACCGCTGCGGTCGAAGCGATCTGGGCCTCGACGAGGGAGCGAAGATCGAGGAGGTGCTGGAGGCGTTCCCACTCGGGTGCGAGCGCTCGCCGGATCATGGCGCCTGCGTCGGGAGCCCAGTCTGACTCGACGAAGGCTCCTCCCGCTCGACCTCGTCGGACCGTGACATACCCAGATGCCGAGAGTCGTTGCATCGCCTCTCGGATTACGCCTCGCGAGACGTTCATCATCACTGCGAGTTCTCGCTCAGGAGGAAGTCGTTGGCCGGGCACGAATTCGCCGAGCGCGATGGCGGTGACCAAGCGATCTGCCACGCGCTCCCCGGCGTTCTGCATAGGGAGCGGATCCAAGAGATTCGAGGTCCACTCCGAAAGTTCCTTGGGGGAGAGCTCTGGATTTACCATCGTCCCTCCGTGTAGCCACCGAGACCGCCAGCGGTCTGGTACTTCCAGATGAAGTTCGCGAGCGTCTGTGCACCCTTGGTGATCGAGTCGAGCTCCACGCATTCATTGGTTCCGTGCATGTTGCGCACGATGGGACCGAAACACACTGCGGGGATCCCTGCTTGGTTGAGATAGAAGCGGGCATCGGTAGTCGAGCCGATGACCGATGCATGGGGTGCTGACCCGTGGAGCTCAGTGTGTGCCTGGGTGATCGCACGCACGAGTGGGTGGTCATTGTCAATGTGGTGTGCCTCGGTGCGGAAGCCGCTTTGGCGAACTATGCAGGATCGGACAGAGCGAAGCTCCGAGATGACTGTATTGACGCGCGCTTCGACGAGCCGCTGGGTTTCGTCGTGGTTGACCGTGCCATCGTGTGCGACTCGGAGTCCGAGCTTCAGGCGTGAGGGAACGCTTGAAGGCCAATCCCCGAGGCGCACCTCGCCGATGTTCAGGTTGTAGGGCCTTTCGAGTTGATCAAACGGAGGGGCGGGATGTTCGTTCAACTCGTCCTCCAAGGCGCGGAAGGAGTCGATGAGTCTGGTGAGGACGACGGATGGTTGTTCGAGCCGACCAGAGGACTCTGCGTGCCCACCTCCGAAGGTGATCTCCACCTCCAACCAGGTGATCGATACGCCACCGAGCAGTACCGAGAGGTCGGTGGGTTCGGGCAGGACCACGACGTCGGCTTGGACCCCTGCGCGCAGCGCGGCAAGCGTACCGTTTCCGGTGCACTCCTCCTCGATCACCCCGAGGAATGAAATGTCGTGATCGATGCACTCGGGTGCGAGATGCCTGAGGGCCCGCAGTGCCATGATTGCCATCACCAGTCCAGCCTTCATGTCTCCCGCACCGCGACCATAGAGCCACCCGTCATGTGTCCATGGCGAGAACGGATCGCGCTCCCAGCTCTTGTCATCGGCGGGAACGACGTCGATGTGCCCATTGAGGAGAAGGGTTGCGCCCCCGGTTCTCGGCATCTCGCCCAGAACCTCGAACCGACCTTCGTAAGGGCCCTGTGGTATGCCCGCGAGCGGGTCCGCTCCGATATCTGAGGGGATGGGAATGCGGCGGATGGAGAACCCAAGCTCTTCGAGCGTGCTCTCGAGCACGCGAAGCGCCCCTTGCTCTTGGCCAACGGTGCTCTGAGCGCGAACGAGGTCCATGAGCAATGCGATGCCAGCATCGCGTTCTTCTTCGATCGCCGCACGCAGTACGTCTGGGTCGATCGATGTCATGGTTGCGCGCCCCCATCCTCGCGAGGATCTAAATGGTTCAAGGTTCGGACCAATATACCGAGATGGGGGAGCGAAGTCAAGCGAATCGGGTGTTTTGGTCAAATCCAGGCTGCGGGGTGCGAGATCCACCTTGTGGTGCGCCAAAGTCCTGGCAAGGCATCGCCTGAACGCCCTGACCGCGAAACACGAACCATTGCTCATTAAGGGTGTGCTCGCGCGCAGTTCTCACGCACGTTGATTTCAACAGCCGGACGCTGATGAGAAATGGGATGGCATAGGGTGACCGAGCGCATAGCGTCCCAGGTTTGAGTGCATGACCCATGTGG
>JBMFXL010000359.1:0-2069 GCA_049964275.1 Acidimicrobiales bacterium
GCCAATGTCGAGGAGGACTACTGGGAGTGGCACGCCTTCGACACCGTCAAAGGGTCGGACTACCTCGGAGATCAGCCCGCTATCGAAATCATGTGCAAAGAGGCGATCGACGCCGTCATCGACCTTGAGCACTTCGGACTCGCATTCTCACGTACTCCCGAGGGTCGAATCGATCAACGTCGCTTCGGCGGGCACACGAGGAATCACGGTGAGGCGCCCGTACGTCGATCGTGCTACGCGGCTGATCGCACAGGCCACATGATTCTCCAAACGCTCTACCAGCAGTGTGTTGCGCGTGACGTGAACTTCTTCAACGAGTTCCAGGTATTTGACGTGCTGTTCGAAGGAGAAGGCAAGGATCGCCGGGCGGCCGGTGTCGTTGCCTACGAGCTCGCAACCGGAGATCTCCACGTCTTCGCCTCCAAGGGGGTGCTCTTCGCCACCGGTGGATTCGGCAAGATGTTCCGGATCTCCTCCAACGCGCACACCCTGACGGGAGATGGTCCAGGCGTTCTCTTCCGGGCGGGTCTACCAATGGAGGATCTTGAGTTCTACCAGTTCCATCCAACGGGCATCTACGGCCTTGGAATCCTCCTCACCGAGGGCGCCCGTGGAGAAGGAGGCATCCTGCGCAACGGTCTTGGGGAGCGCTTCATGGAGCGTGTGGCCCCGACCGTGAAGGATCTTGCACCTCGCGACATGGTCTCCCGGGCGATTCATGCTGAAATCGTTGAGGGTCGCGGAGCGGGCCCTGACAAGGACTACGTCTATCTCGACCTGACTCACCTCCCACCCGAGCAGATCGACGCCAAGCTCCCCGACATCTCCGGCTTCGTCCGCACCTACCTCGGAATCGAGCCCAAGTCGGACCCGATTCCCATTCAGCCAACCGCTCACTACGCCATGGGTGGAATCCCCACCAACGTGAACGGCGAGGTTCTCCTCGACGCCAACGAGACCGTACTTCCAGGTCTCTACGCTGCAGGTGAGTGCGCATGCGTCTCCGTCCATGGCGCCAATAGACTTGGTACCAACTCGCTGCTCGACATCGTCGTGTTCGGACGACGGGGCGGCAAGGCCATGGTCGAGTACGTCAATTCGGTCGATCACCCTGACGTCCCTCGTGGAGTCGAGGCACCGGTGCGGGAACGCATCGAAGCGCTCAAGAACAATAAAGGTGGCGAAAAGGTCGCCAAGATCCGTAGTGAACTGCAGTACACCATGACGAAGAACGCATCCGTCGTGCGTACCACCGAGACCCTCGCAGAAGCGGACGGCGTGATCGCGTCGTTGAAGGAGCGCTACCGTTCGATCGGCATCGATGACCGCGGATCGGTGTTCAACTACGACCTCACCGAAGCCATTGAACTCGGGCATCTTCTCGATCTCGCAGACGGACTCGTCAAGGGCGCAGCCGCACGAACGGAGAGTCGTGGCGCGCATTGGCGTGATGACCATCCAACGCGTGACGACGTCAACTGGATGAAGCACACCTTCGCCCACCTGGACGAGCAGGGCAAGATCACACTGGATTACAAGGACGTCATTGGAGGAAAATACCAGCCCATGGAGCGTAAATACTGATGACAATGACGGTTGATGCACAAGCCGGAGCCATTTCACCTGCCGACGGACTTGTCACTGTACACCTACGTATCAAGCGATACAACCCCGAAACCGACACGCGCCCTCACTGGCAGGAGTTCGAACTGCGGATGAAGCCATCCGATACCGTGCTCAATGCGCTGCATGAGATCAAATGGACCCAGGATGGCACCTTGACCTTCCGTCGCAGCTGCGCCCACGGAGTCTGCGGTTCTGACGCGATGGTCATCAACGGCGAGAACAAGCTCGGCTGCATCAATCTGATCTCCGACGTCGGCACTGACCTGACTATCGAGCCGATCCGAGGTCTCCCCGTGATCAAGGACCTCGTCGTCGACATGGAGCCGTTCTTTGCTCAATACCGCTCGGTGCTACCTTTCCTGATCGCCAACGACGATCCCGGCTACAAAGAGCGCTACCAATCTCCGGAGGATCGAGAGCGCTTCGACGACACGACCAAGTGC
>JBMFXL010000360.1:0-2065 GCA_049964275.1 Acidimicrobiales bacterium
TCCTCTGGCATGGGCGCGTCCTTCGCCCTGCGATGGTAAAAGTCGCCGGGTAGGTGAGGGTATGGTAGCGCAGCGTGAGTGGCTTGAGAAGGATTTCTACAAGACCCTTGGCGTCTCTAAGGATGCCAGCGACAAGGAGATCACTCGTGCCTACCGACAGCTCGCCAAGAAGTATCATCCAGATGCGAATCCTGGCGCCGAGGAGAAGTTCAAGGAAATCTCTGCCGCGTATGACGTGCTCGGTGACACCACCAAGCGTAAGGAGTACGACGAGCTCAAGGCTGCAGGGCCACTTGGTGGCGCGTTTCCGGGCGGAGGTCAGGGCGGAGGTTTCGACTTCCGCTCAGAGGATCTTGGCGATCTGATTGGGGGACTTTTCAATCGAGGTCGTCACCGGAATGCTGGTCCACAGCGTGGCTCTGACCAAGAGGCAGAGGTTCACATCGGATTCGTCGACGCCGTTAATGGAGCGACTACGAACGTCACATTGACAGGGGACGCGAGTTGCTCGACATGTGGGGGTACGGGTGCTGCTCAAGGCACAGTACCCAAGGTGTGTGCGCGTTGTGGTGGTAGTGGCTCCGTGAGCGATAATCAGGGCTTCTTCTCCTTCTCGCAGCCATGCCCAGCGTGTAATGGACGGGGTTTGGTCGTCGAACGTGCGTGTCCGACCTGCCATGGCTCGGGTGTCGAGCGTCGTGTCCGGACGGTTCGAGTCCGCATACCCGCAGGTGTCGAGCCGAATCAGCGAATCCGCATCCGAGGTAAAGGAGCTCCGGGAAAGGCCAACGGCCCGGCTGGAGATCTTTACGTGACGGTCCGGGTGGGACGCCATCCCGTCTTTGGGCGGAGTGGTCGAGACCTGACAGTGAGTGTGCCGATCACCTACCCTGAGGCGGTGCTCGGTTCGGTGGTTACCGTGCCGACCCTCGAGGGCTCGGTCTCACTCAAAGTTCCTCCGGGAACCAAGTCGGGTAAGACGTTTCGAGTTCGAGGCCGAGGGGTTGCTGCGTCGAAAAAGGGTGCAGCAGTAGGAGACCTTTTGGTTACTACGGAGATCGTCGTGCCGGCAGAGCTTACTGATCGCCAGCGCAAGGCGGTAGAGGCCCTAGCGGCATCGATGCCAGAGGATGTTCGAGCGGGACTGAGAGACGGAGGGAGTGAACGATGACGAATCCCGAACGTGAGCAAGGAGTCGGAGGGGCTCGCAGTGGCAGGGTTCGCGCGGTCTATGTGATATCGGTTGCAGCAGAGCTCTCAGGCATGCATCCTCAAACCCTCCGTATCTATGAACGAAAGGGTCTTCTTGATCCGGCCCGTACCGGCGGAGGCTCACGTCGGTACTCGGAGGAGGACATCGCGAAACTTCGACGCATTCAGGACCTCACCAATGCCGGCGTCAACCTCGAAGGTGTCAGACGGATCATGGAGCTCGAGGAGCAGGTGCGGTCCTTGAGGGAAGAGATGAATGACCTTCGGGAGCGCGCGAAGCGTGACGGAGAGGCGATCCATCGCCAGTATCGGCGGGATCTTCTTCCACTGTCCCAGAGCATCGTGCTGTATTCGCAAGCTTTTCGACCGTTTATCAATCAAGAGGAGCCGCGACGAAAGTAGGAGGTCGCCATGGATTCGAATAAGTGGACACTCAAGACCCGAGAAGCGGTCGAAGGAGCCATAGGAATCGCCTCACAGCGATCGAACCCAGAGGTCGTGCTCGCGCATCTTGGGCTCGCCCTTATCAGCCAGGATGACGGCCTTGCGGTGCCGATCCTTCAGGCACTTGGGCAGCAAGTACCAGCCATCCGTAATCGCTTGGAAGAAGAGATTGCCCGTCTTCCTCGATCTTATGGGACTCAGCCGCAGCTTTCCCGTGTGGTGCGCGACCTGCTTGATCGTGCTGACTCGATACGAAGCGAGATGGGCGACGATTATCTCTCGGTTGAACACCTCATGTTGGCAATGCCTGAGACCTTTGGTTCGGATCGGGATGCATTGGCGAACGCCCTCGCACAGGTTCGCGGGAGCCATCGGGTGACTACGCAGAATCCGGAGGAGACCTATCGCG
>JBMFXL010000361.1:0-2063 GCA_049964275.1 Acidimicrobiales bacterium
GCAAGCTCCTTGAAGCGCGCGAACGCCGCATTGAGTCCATCCCCCTGGAGGGTGATGCCCATCTTGCTCAAGGTGTCGGAGAAGGCGTGGCGCCCCGAGTGTTTGCCGAGCACGATCTGCGAACTCTGTTGTCCGACGCTCTCAGCGTCGATGATCTCGTAGGTCGTGCGCTCGGAAAGCACTCCGTGCTGGTGGATCCCGGATTCGTGTGCGAACGCATTCCGGCCCACGACCGCCTTGTTGTACTGAACTGGATACCCAGTCAGCCGTGCGACGAGCCGGGAGGTACGGGCGAGCTCTTCGGTCTTGATCTGAGTTGCAAGGTTCGGGAAGAGGTCCGATCGGATGGCGAGTGCCATGACTACCTCTTCGAGCGCGGCATTACCTGCTCGCTCTCCGAGCCCGTTGATGCATACCTCGACTTGACGCGCGCCATTGGCTACACCAGCGAGCGAGTTCGCGGTAGCGAGCCCGAGGTCGTTGTGACAGTGGGTGGAGATGACGTAGTCGCCCTTGATCTCTTTGCGTACGTTGGCGATCAGCGTCCCGAAGTCCCAGGGGATGCCGTAGCCGACGGTGTCAGGAATGTTGAGCGTGGTTGCCCCCGCATCGACCGCGGCTTGAAGCACCTCGCACATGAAGTCGTAGGGGGTGCGGGTGGCGTCTTGAGGGGAGAACTCGACATCATCGGTGTGCATGCGTGCTCGGGACACGCCTTGACGAGTTTCACGTAGTACCTGCTCGGGGCTCATCTTCAGCATGTGTTCCATGTGGGACGGGCTCGTGGAGATGAAGACGTGGATGCGCTTTCGCTGTGCATCCTTGAGCGCCTCGAAGCAGCGGTCAACATCGGAGAGGTGCGTCCTCGAGAGTCCCGCAATGACTGGTCCTTCGACGCGGCGCGCAATCTGTTGGACGGCCTCGAAGTCGCCCTGGGAGGCTACGGGGAATCCGGCTTCGATGTAGTCGACGTTCAGCCGAGCAAGTTGTTCTGCGATCTCGAGCTTCTCGGCAGGATCGAGGGAGATCCCAGGGGACTGCTCACCATCGCGCAGGGTGGTGTCAAGAATCACTACTCGCTCACTCATCGGGACTCCTTCGTCGCATTCGACTCCATCACAACAAAAAACCTCCTGGCGGAAGCACAGGAGGTTCGACGATCGCGGGTGCGATCGTCGTTACGTAAGGAGAAGGTCGAACTCATGATGAATCGACATGTCCCTACTCTACCTTCCCATGGCGACGTACGCAACGACCGTACGAGGTTCACGCGCTTTCGACGCAGGTCGTTGCCTTGGCATAGATGATCCCGTCTGCCTCTTCGATGCGTCGCAGGACGTCTGGTCCGATCGGTGAACCCACCGCAAGGATCATGAGCGCTGTCCCTCCGGTCGATGCAGGTGACACACCCATCGAGGAAATCGAGACACCCGCCTCGCCGAGGATGGTCCCTACGGTGCCGATCTTGCCGGGCTGATCATCATTGCGCACGACCAGCATGTACGGAGAGGGAGGTATTTCGACTCCGTGGCCGTCGACCTCGACGATTCGGGGTTCAGAGGTGGTGCCGGTGAGGGTCCCCGAGACCGAGTGCAGATCCGAGCGCAGGGTGATCAGTGAGATGAAGGGCGACCGTTGGGTTGCGGAAGTTGACTCGGTGAGTTCGAGCCCTCGCTCATTGGCGAGCTGCGGTGCATTCACGTAGGAAACGGGCTCGTTGGTCCCGGCCGCGAAGACTCCCTTGAGCACCGATAGCGAGAGGATTCGGGTGTCCTCGTCCGCGATGGCTCCCTGGTACTCGATTTCGAGGCGCTCGGGGAGACCCCCGGTGAGTGAGGCGAGGAATCGACCGAGCGACTCCGCGATGGACAGGAAGGGCTTGACGCCCGTCGAGGCCTCGCCGGCATTCACGTTCACCGCGAAGGGAACGAAGTCCCCCGAGAATGCAAGCAGCGTCTGCTCGGCAATGGTGACGCCCGCTTTGTCCTGTGCTTCAGCGGTCGATGCACCAAGATGGGGCGTGACCACTACGTTCGGCAGCGTGAGCAGGGGCGAGCCGGTGG
>JBMFXL010000362.1:0-2062 GCA_049964275.1 Acidimicrobiales bacterium
CGACACGCGCAAACTCACCGTCTTCGCCAGCGACCTCGGCGAGCGCGCTTCCGTTCGTCGCGATGAGCGGCGTACCCATGGCCATTGCTTCAATAGCCGGCAGCGAGAAACCCTCGTAGAGCGAAGGAACCACCGCCGCGGTCGCCCGAGCGTAGAGGCGTACGAGGTCGTCTTGCGCCAGGGTGCCGACGAATTGGATCCACTCGCCAAAACCTTCTCGGGCAACGACCTCGCGTACCTCGGAGTTGGGTTTGGGTTGGCCAACGATCATGAGCCTCGGTCGAGCACTCCCCGTGTGATGCGAACGGATCACCGCGTCCACGAGGAAGCGCAACCCTTTGAGGGGCACGTCCGCCGATGCGGTCGTCACCAGAAGGTCTTCCTCTCGAGCGATCTCAGGTATCGGCCGGAAGATATCGGTGTCAACCCCCACGGGTACCACGGAGATTCGCTCGGGCGAGACTCCCATCTCGCGAACGATGTCTCGCCGAGAGGCTTCTGAGACCGTCAGGACATAGGGAAGGGAACGAGCAACGGCTTGCTGCATCCGAAGGAATCCATAGAAGCGTCGAATTCCGAACTGCTGGGCCAGGGTGGTGGCCGCTTCGATGCCGAGCCGACGATCGACGGTGATGGGATGGTGAATAGACGCCAGTACGGGAAGGCCTGCTCGCGAGAGGCGTCGGATCGACCACGAGAGACTCTGGTTGTCGTGCAGGATGTCAAAGTCACCAGGTCGATCCCGAAGGGCTCGCTCGAGGCGCATCCCGAAGGTACGGGGCTCCGCAAATCCTCCGGTGCACATGGTGAGGAACTCCCACACATCTGCCCAGTCTGAGAACTCTTTTCGCTTAGGGATGCGGAAGGGATCAGGTTGGCGGAAAAGATCAAGCGACGGCAGCTCGTGGAGGATCCCGCCGTCAAGTCGCGGATAGGGAGGTCCCGAGAACACCTCGACATGGTGGCCACGTCTCGTGAGTTCGCGGACGAGATACGCAGTGTAGACACCCTGACCACCTGAGTAAGGGTTGCCTCGATACACGCAGAAGGCGATACGAAGAGGTCGTCTGCCGGGTGCACTGAGTTCTCGATCTGTCACACCGACACCTGGTATTCCCTACGCTTCCCGCAACGACACTTGCAAGAGAGACTACCAACGATGCCTCGATTTGAGATTGCACCCCGTTCGATTTGGGGGCAGGCGCGTTAGGCTTCGACTATGCGCACCTCAAAGATGATCGACGAAGAGGTTGTCTCGCAATCTCAAGAGGTTCTCGGCAAGCTCGAGGATCTCGTGTTCGGCCTTCAGTCCTCGAGCTACCCAAGCCTCCGAGGCATCGTCGTCCGAGTAGGCGGTCGAAGCCTCTACGTGCCGGCCACGG
The DNA here is from genome assembly GCA_049964275.1 of Acidimicrobiales bacterium. GTDB lineage: Bacteria > Actinomycetota > Acidimicrobiia > Acidimicrobiales > Acidimicrobiaceae > JAJYZP01. The sequence continues at coordinate 1,383 of JBMFXL010000362.1, forward strand.
CCATCCAGACCTTCGAACAGGATCGGATCTTGTTGGCCAAGGCCAAGGTCGACCTCCGTGGATTCGAGCGCCGAGAGGGTGAGGTACTCCTTCAAGCTGACCTCCTCGGCCATCGGCTGATCGACATCGATGAGGCCCAGCTGGTCTGGGCATGGGATGTCGAGGTGGAGCACCGCAATGGCGAGTGGCTCCTCACGGGCATCGTGGCCCACCGCCGACCCTCGCACTTCTTGAAGGTCATCCCACGTCGTGGAAGCCAGGACGTCAAGGACTGGAAGACCTTTGAACCCTTGATTGGACACTCAGCGAGCGCGTTCGCACGAGCACCCTTCAAACGGATGCATCGCCTCAAACCTGCCCAGATCGCCGATCTCATCGAGGAGGCCTCTCAGGACGAGAGTGCAGAGCTGATGGTCGACCTCCATCGCGACCCCGAGCTCGAAGCCGACGTCTACGAAGAACTCGATCCCGAGACCGCCAATCGACTCTTCGGCGATAAGCCCGACGAGGAGGTCGCCGACGTCATCGCGCGAATGCAAGCGAATGACGCAGCGGATGCCATCGGTGAGCTCCCCCAAGAGCGGCGTCGGCGTGTGCTCGACCTGCTACCGCACTCCGAGCGTGCCAAAATCATGAACCTCATGTCCTTCAACGCCTCGAGTGCAGGTGGCATCATGAGT
>JBMFXL010000363.1:0-2056 GCA_049964275.1 Acidimicrobiales bacterium
GATGCTGGCACGTTCACGAATCGTTGTCCGTGTTAGTGCTTTGACTTTCCTCGACTAATTGCCGAGGCTCCGCACTGGCATGTCATTTCCCTATTCCGTTTTCAAGGAGCTCCGACGCCCTTCCGGTGCGCCGTCCCAATCGCTTGGGACTAACAAATATAGCTTTCGCTTTCCGAACCCCTGTCACTTTCCGAAACAATTTCGAAACTTTCTGAAGTTCGCTCCCCTCACCTCGCTCGAAGCACCTTTCACGCGCCGTCTCACTCGATGTAAGGAGATGGCCAAGCTAGTCGGCTCGCGTCGTGCACAAGTTGACGACAGTCAATATCTTCGCCAATATTTCGAAACGTCCATCGCGAATGGGGCGGACAGTTCACGCGCGTCGGGGGTGCGCAGACAATGGGAGCCAACGTGGTATCGGCAATCACACAGATAGCCCTTGGGGACATCTTGAACCAACGGAGCCTTGGTCTCCAGCTCGTGGTAGGCACATCGGACGACTATCGCCGCTCGGTCACGGGAGCCCATGCCATCGAGATAGCCAACCCATCCCGCTGGGTCTCCTCTCACTGGGTAGCGCTCACCACAGGCCTTCGACTCAAGGGACGACCCAGCGCTCAGCGAGATCTTGTAGCCGAACTTTCCGAGAAGGGTATCGCAGCCCTTGGATTCGGGCTCGGTGTCAACTTTCAGCGCATCCCGGGGGCACTTCTCGACGAGGCACAGCAACGGAAGTTTCCGCTCTTCGTCGTCCCCTTCTCCACAGGTTTCGCCGAGGTGATCGCCTTCGTCAACCAGTCGCTTGCGTCACCACACCTCAACTCATTACTTCGCTACGTCTCCATGCAGGACTACCTCCTCTCATCTCTCAGCGAACCAGACCCTCTCCGTGAAGTTACCCAACGCATGTCACGTCTTCTCGCGATGAGAATCGTCGTGGTTCAACGGAATGGGAACGCCTTCGACTCGAGCAGTCACCCTCAGGTCCCGGTCACAGACATCGTCGATTCGTTAGAGAAGCAGCTGTCGATCGATTACCCCGACCGCACGGATCTCGTGCACCTTTTGCCTCCAAGGGACGAACGACGACCACACGTCGGACTCTCGACGGACCGGTTGAGCTCCATCGCACAGCACATCTCTACCGTGGTCGATTTCCAGGTTGGAGGCGAAGGGGCCACCGCGGTTTCGGTTGGAATCGGAGATCGACAGGTCGGATGGCTCGTCGCCGTGGAACTTGAACCAACCGACACCGAGTCAAGCAGCCTTCGACTACCCCTCTTACGCTCGGTCGCTCACCTTATCGGAGTCGCGATCGCGCAACAACGCTCGACATCTGTCACGCACTACGAGCGCCAAAGAAATATTGTGCGAGAGCTCCTTCCCGAGCACTCCACGTGGGCCAAGGCAGACCACACAGCACATCGTTCACGTGCAATATCCGATAGCCTCGTCAACCACGGGTTCGGCATGGACGAACCACTGACGATCGCGTCAGTCAGGATCCTCGAGCACAATTCCCATCTCAGAGCCCCAAATGGAGCTGAGTTCGAGCAGATGCTTGAGATACTCCAAGCCGATGTCGCCGTCCTGCTGGCGGATCACCGCAAAGAGGACGCGGTCTTCGTACTCCCGCACGCGTGTCACGAAGCGCTTAGTGCACTACCACGAATCCTTGACGTCGTGGTTGGAGTCTCGGGGGAGGTCACCGCCTTCGGGGACGCTCCAAAGGCGCTCACTACCGCACGTTTCGCCGTGCAACAACATCATGGGACGCGCGGCCGGATCGACTTCAGTGACCTTCCCTTGGGTACCTGGCTCACCGGATACGCACCTCCTAGCATTTTGGCAAAGCGAAGTCGAGCGTTACTCGAGCGAATCGCCGACCAGCCATATCTCCTTGAGACACTACGGGCGTACCTCTCCGCCGACCTCGACATCACCCGTGCCGCCGAGCGACTCGGCGTGCACCCCAACTCATTGCGCTACCGCCTAGCGCGTATCGAGGAGCGACTCGGTCTATCCATCCACTCCGTCCCTGACCTCGTCGATCTTG
>JBMFXL010000364.1:0-2051 GCA_049964275.1 Acidimicrobiales bacterium
GGTAGAGTTCCAGCCTTCCAAGCTGGCCATGCGGGTTCGATTCCCGTCACCCGCTCCAGTCTCCCCCAGATGAGTGGGGCGCGGTCGAGTCGCCAAGTTGTTCAGCAGCTTGCCGTACCCATCGGCCTGCGGTCCTGCTCGGATGGAATATCTCATCCCAAGACCATGTGGTGATCGGACCGTGAGCCGATGCAAGGCCTGTCAACCAATACGTTTCATCGGGATTCCATCCCGCAATCAGGCTGGTGACACCTGGATTGATCTCGATTGGCACCCCGGCCAGTGCGAGGTAGCCACCCAAGCTGAGGTGGACGCCATCGATCGTCGAGCTGATTTTCTCCCAATTTGGCACGAGCCATTGCCGGTTGAGTCCGGTGGCCCTTGACCAGTCGTTCCCTCGCGCCCGAGTCACGTCGAGTGGTGCGAGATTGACCAGCACGCGCCAATCATCGGTTGAGTGGACTTCATGGACCCGGGCTTCTCGTTCGATGGAGAGTGGAACACTAGCGAGCGCTTGGAGGTCCGGAGCGTCCTCCATGAGCGAGAGACCGACAATCCCCCAACCGGGGTGGACGCGAGTAGTCGCTGCGAGATGTGGACCCAATGGTCCAGTCCACCAGAGACCCGTTGTGTCGGGTCCAATCCACCGCTCTGTGTCGGTGCGGATACATGCAGCCCAGTCACTAAGTGCCTGCACCGAGTCGTAATCTATCGACTCGGTTGGCGTGTGAACGATGCAATGTTGGGAGTTCCTTGCGATGTCCGAGACCCACCACGTGGTGAGCGGATGGGAAGCGATTGCGGTGGCGACGGGTCGAAACACCTCGGCGACCTCGCGCTCCATGAGCCATTGATCGATTTCGTCGGGTGGCTGCCAATAGCGTGCGGATCCCACGACGTTTCGTAAGAGTGCAACCAGGAGGTCGTCGTCGATGTTCTCCACGCTTAACCGCTCCCTGACGACGGCAATCTGGTTATCGCAGTACGCGGCAGTCTCTTCCAAGGTGACGGTGCCCCCTGGTGTACTGTGCCGCATGGGAAAGAGTCCGGACCTCCCGTTGAGGTCAAAAGTGAGTTGATCGACGAACTCCCAGCACAGCCGTCTTCCTCTCGGACCTTGGAGTAGATGATCGGATGTCAGCTGGACCATGAATGCCCCCTCGTGGGATGAGCGTCGTTCGGGTAGTTCCAGGCGGCTAGGCGCGTCGGGCTGCTCGGACCTGTTCCGCCTCCTCGGCAATTGCAAGCCAGGCCTCCTCGGCGCTGAAGAGTTGAGCTTGCACCTCAGCTAGCTCATGGCCGAGTTCGATCAAGGCGTGATGGTCCGCTGCTTGCTCGAAGCGTTGGACGAGGGAGTACTCCTGTTTGCGTAGGCGTTCCATGGTCTTTTCGAGCTCGCGCATTTGGAATCCCAATGTCGATTCCGATTTCGTTCGGGTGGAGGTCGCAGACTGCGCTTTGGGGGCATCCAACGACACTGGCGACTTCATCGTCGTGGTGTTCACAGGTCCAGTAGGTGCGGATCGAAGCCGTTCGAGCCAGGTGCTGAGCCCCCCGGGTACCTCTTCGGCAATCCCTTGATCGCATGCAAGAAGACGGGAAGTGACTCGATCGAGGAAGGCTCGGTCGTGGCTAACGACTACGAGGGCCCCCGGCCATGCTTCGAGGAACTCTTCGAGCGTGCGCAGTGTGTCAAGGTCAAGGTCGTTGGTCGGCTCGTCGAGTAGTAAGACATTGGGTTGCTGGGCGAGCACCTCAAGGAGCTGAAGTCTCCTCCGTTCTCCACCGGAGAGCGTACCTACGGTGGCATAAGGGAGTTCTCCGGTGAACCAAAAACGTTCGAGGAGACGTTGTACGGTGAGATCATTGGGATTACCGTGTGGCCCGGCGACTACCTCTCTGACCCGCACATCGGCTGGATACCCGTGCGATTGTTGCGTGTAATGTCCGATCGCTACAGTGGCGCCCTCGACTCGGGAGCCCTGTAGTGGACGCAGTTCTCCGGCGATCGTGGCCAGAAGTGTTGACTTTCCAGAGCCGTTGGTACCGAC
>JBMFXL010000365.1:0-2011 GCA_049964275.1 Acidimicrobiales bacterium
ATTGGCATCTTGATGGCGATCGCCATCCCGACCTTCCTCGGCGCGCAGAAGTCTGCCCAGGATCGTTCGGCACAGAGTGATCTTCGAAACCTTTTGACCTCAGAGGTGTCGTACTACACTTCGAATCAGTCGTATGCCACAGCAGCTCAGCTCGCGGGTGAGGATCCGTCCTACACGCAGCAGTTGACCGGTACGACCCCAACGATCAAGGTTTCAGTAGTCGCAGCGTCGGGCACTGCGCCTGATGCGGTGTGTATTTCAGAGGTTTCAAAGACGGGCACGCTGTGGGGAATCGAAGCGGTGTCCTCAGGCTCGAACGCGGGAACCTGGTATTACCAGGACACCACAGCAGGCACGTGGACTTGTTCTGCCTCTCCTGCGGCGTCGACGACCAATCCTTTGATGAGCCAGCAGGCAAGTGCGGTTGGCTTCTAGTCGCCCTGAGTCGAATCAATGAGTTGAGGGGCCGTACCTGGGTACGGCCCCTCAACAGTTTTCCGAATCTCTGAATCGGCACCTTATTTCGGGCTATGGACGTGCCGAAGTCTCAACAGTTCGAAGGAGCGAGCATGCAAGAGGCATTACCCAGATTGCGAGACGATGAGGGCTTCACCCTCATTGAATTGATGGTCGTCGTGCTCATTATTGGCATCTTGATGGCAATCGCCATCCCTACCTACCTAGGTGCACAGCAGTCCTCCCAAGATCGTGTCACACAGTCGAACCTCAAGGCGCTCCTGACTGCCGAATTGGCATATTTTACGAATAACGACCAGTTTGCCGCCACGACCAATAGCTCATTATCGTCTTTCAAGGCGTATGAACCGTCCTTGGCTCCTCTTCTCACTGGCTCGGCGCCTTCTGGGCCGTCGACACGGTCGAACGGTATTTTCATATCCGTTGCCTCGGTGGGTGGTATTTCATCGCAGGCCTTCTGTGGATTTGAGTACTCCGCAAGCGGGAAAATATTCGGAGTTGAGCAGATCGAGGCAGGTACCGCAATTGGGTCGTATTTTTACGTCGGCCTTACCGGCTCCTCGATACCGACTACCTGTGCAACGCCCCCAACCACTGGTGGCTCACTATCAGCAGGAGGATGGTCTCAGAATCCTTCAAGTGTGGGCTTCTAGAAGGTGACATATCTCGGGCTGGCCCTGGGTGGGATCATTGGCGCAGTGCTCGGCTCAACGTCGTCGGCCATGGCATATCGCCTTCCGCTCTCACTTCCGCTCTTCAACGATCGATCCCGATGTCCAAAATGCGACCGGCAACTCCGCTGGTATGAGAACGTTCCTGTGGTCTCTTTCGTGTTGCAGTCGGGTCGGTGCCGAGGGTGTGGAGAGTCCATTGGGTTGAGATACCTGATCGCCGAGATGCTGCTGGCTTCGTACATGATCATGCTCGTAGTTCGCCATGGGCTCGGGTGGAGTGTGGCGGTCGACGGATATGTGGGGTTTATTGCCTTGATCGCTACCCAGACCGATCTGGCAGTTCGAAGAATTCCGAACCGCTTAACTGCGGCGGGAGGAATCGGCGTCGGCGTATTGCTAGCGCTCGAGGCGATCGTCACTGACCGGTTCGCGATAGTTGTTGGGGGATTGATCGCGGCGCTCATCGTCGGGGGGGCGCTCTATCTAGTTGCGGTGGTTTCGCGGGGAGGATTTGGACTCGGCGACGTCAAGCTCGCGATGGTACTCTCCGCACCGCTTGCGACTTATGGTGCGACGGCCGTGGTCAACTTCCTCGTGATGTCCTTCTTTGCCGGAAGTGTGGTGGGGATTATGTTGATGGTCCGTCATCGGGCAACCCGCAAGACTGCCCTTGCATTCGGACCTTTCCTCGCTCTTGGTTACGCCGTCATCACACTGATCTTGCGATAGGGCGCGTTCGCTCAAGTTTTTTCACTCTCGGTCGAAATAGTACGGAGAGTGGTCAAACACCGGACTTCCATCCCGAGCGACCGAAAGGATTGGGCGTGGCCGAACGTATCGTAGGCATCGATATCGGAACC
>JBMFXL010000366.1:0-2006 GCA_049964275.1 Acidimicrobiales bacterium
CAAACTCCTCAGGGGTTCCCCAACGTGCTGACGGGGCAAAATAGGAGGTCGTCTGATATCCCCATGACCCTCCGAAGGGATGCTCGGTCACAGGCATGAATTCAACGTGGGTGAATCCGAGTTCGCGAATGCGTTCGACGAGGACGGGGCCCGCGAGCTTGTACGTGTCGGTTCCCCATGAGGGCTCGATCGAACCGAGATGGACTTCGTAGATCGCAACCGGCTCTTCACCGGGCCATTCCGGGGTTTCCCCTCGAGGCAGCTCCGCCGCCTGGAGGGGAGCGGCGACTACCGACGCGGTACGAGGAGGGAGCTCGGTCCTCCGGGCAAATGGATCGGCACGTTCGACGACCGTGCCGTCAGCCGTCTCGAGTGAGTACTTGTAAGCATCTCCAGATCGTGCCTCGGCCACGAATCCCTCATAGACCCCGAAATGCCCGCGTCCCACCAATCGGTCTCGGCTGCGATCCCAACCGTTGAAATCACCAATGACCGACACCGTGCGCGCGCTAGGAGCCCATACGCCGAAGTACACTCCATCGACCCCGTCGAGGGTGCCTAGGTGCGCGCCGAGCAGCTTCCATGCTTCGTGATGACCGCCCATCGCGAAGGCCTCCAGCCCTGCCTTCGGGGCAAAGGTCGCGTGAGATTCAATAGCCATGGCCAACGCTCCCTTGCTCGATCATCTCGTCGAGGAAGGCAAGAGGCACCGAGGTCAGTCCGCGGGAGGCATGGATCTCATACAGGAGCTCATAGGTCGCCTTCTCTACTTCAGACATTGCCAAGAGGTCCTCATCCAAAGCAGCGACCTCATTCGACGAACGATAGCCATCGAGGAACGCGCTCCGATAGAGGAGTCGCTCAGTTGGGTCGGTCGAGCCGTAGGTGAGGTAGTCGATCGAGCGTAGCATGCCAGCGATGTCGTATTCTCGGGGAGCAGGAGAAAGGAACTGGCTCGATACCTCGAATGCCTCCCCTTCGAAGTCCAAGAAGCACATGCCGGACTCCGTGGCGAGCACCTGGCCAAGGTGAAGATCCCCGTGGATCACCTGGCAGGTGATCCGGCGGTCGACCACTCCACGCCTGCTCATACCTAGTTGAATCCGAAGGACGCTCTGACGTCGGTCCGCCAACTCAGGATCGTTGCTTGCCAACCTTGCCCACACGGCCTCGCAACGAGCGATCGCATCCTTCATGAGCATGCTCGACCCCTTCGAATCAGTCACGTCAAGGGACTGAGAGAGGTCCCGATGAAGCGTCGCAAGCGCATCGCCCACCGACTCCAGTGTCGAGGCAATCTCGCGGTGCGAGCTTCCTTTCTCACGAGACCTCCGAAGCACCTCAAAGAGATCCCCTTCACTTTCCACATAGGACAAGGCAATAGCCGAAGGGTACCCAAAGAGTTCGGCATCTCCGAGAAGTGTTGCCACACCAATCGCCCTGCGCTCAGAGAGCGCTCGGTAGATGGAGACCTCCCTGCGTGAGGCTTCTCGTAACACCCGATAGAGCTTGATGAACGCCCAGTGATCCACCATGATCGAGGAGTTGGACTGCTCGACTCGGGGAATCGAGAGGGCTTCGGGTCCGAAGTCCCGTCCAAGCAACATGGCGCTAATCACGCTCCTGCCTCCCGGGGTGGAGATCGCATCATGAAAACCGAGGCCGTCGACCACGAAGCCACCGGACTCCCCGGCGACACATGGGTCTACAAGCGCGAGCGGAACGTTCCACTTGGTCACTTCGTCGGTCGCCATCCCCTCAATGAGGGTGGCACGCTCATCGACGGTGATATTCGAGGTGACATAACGCAGCCCTCGACTCCGATCAAAGCCCAACGCCCATCGACGGGGTTCCATCCACGAAAGGAGGGCTGTCGCGAAAGATGGGCCATCGAGGGTCGATCGAAGCGTCGAGTAATCAGGCATCAAGTCTCCGAACTCGGTGGATCCTCATTCACGAGCTCGAACCAAAAGACGCCATACGGCGGCAGGGTGAAGAAGTACGGC
>JBMFXL010000367.1:0-2003 GCA_049964275.1 Acidimicrobiales bacterium
GTCGATATCGTTCCGGGCCGAGGACCTGTGATCTCGGAACCGATTCGAGACGCGGGTGGCGTCGCTCGGCTGGAACCAAAGCGACTTCAAGAAAGCCTTACCTACGTAGCCGAAGCGGTCGACTCATTGAGGAGCGAACTCGCCGTACCGCTCCTTGGGTTCACTGGCGCGCCATTCACGGTGGCAAGCTACCTCGTAGAAGGCGGTCCCTCGAAAAATTATGCGTTGACCAAGGCGATGATGCTACGTGAGTCCTCTCTCTGGCATGCACTCATGGAACAGCTGGTAGAACTCTCCTTCGGATTCTCCTCTCTCCAGGTCGCACACGGTGCTCAGGCGGTACAGGTCTTCGACTCCTGGGCGGGCTCCCTCTCCCCGAGGCATTACCGGACCTACGTGAAGCCACACATGGTGGAACTCTTTCGACGGCTCGAGGACCTTGAAGTACCGACTATCCACTTCGGGGTGGGCACAGCCGCTCTCATCACCGAGATGTCCGACATGAGGATCTCAGTACTCGGACTCGATTGGCGGACCCCCATCACATCCGCAGTCGGCGCTACTGGTGGCAGGGTGGGAATCCAAGGGAACCTAGATCCGACCGTCATCCTTGCAGGACGGGAAGCCACACTGAGTGAGGCAGAAGCAGTCCTCGTCGACTCTCGACCGGCAGAAAGGTACGTATTCAATCTCGGCCACGGCGTACTCCCAGAAACCGATCCTGGGATATTGACTGAACTCGTGGGATTCGTTCATGAGCACGGAGTCATGATTCGATCAGGTGGATCGACGTCGTGAAGTTCGCAGTCATTGGTGGCGGTATCTCGGGACTTACTGCGGCATATCGACTCACACAGAGTGGAGCCACGGTCAAAGTATTTGAGGACGCCACGCGCTTGGGCGGCAAGATCTTCACCTTGAACGACTGGCACGAGAGCCTCGAGGGCGGTCCAGACGCATTCCTCACCCGCACCCCAGACATCTTGCGACTCGTTGGGGAACTCGGGATCGCCGACGAGCTAATCTCGCCTTCTGCGAGCAGGGCGCTACTTTATCGAGGAGGCAAGGTTCGAGGGTTTCCCCCCGGTCTTTCGCTCGGTGCTCCTGTCAGCGCGCGCCAAATGTTCGACGTAGAGCTCCTGAGTCCGTTGGAACGCCTCATCGGTTACCTCACGATGCGTACGTCGTTCCTAAGGCCGAGCCGCTCCGATGATCTCGGCCTGCGAGCATCGCGAGCATTTTCTCGTAGATACGCGGAGGTAGTGCTCGATCCACTGATCGGGGGCATCAACGCCGGCACAATATTCGGCACGAGCCTCGACGTCGCGGCGCCACAACTCAGAGCGCTGATCGAAGGAACCTCACCTCCGACGACATCTCGCCCGTCCAGCATGCAGTCGTCTCCCTTCGCGAGTCATCCCAGAGGCCTAAGCACCCTCATCGAACGCCTGGAGTCCGCGATCCTCGAGAACGGAGGGTCCCTGCTCCCGGGTGCTCCCGTCAACCTGATCGAACTCGGAGCGCACGGCTGGCGGATCAAGGCGCAGGGGAAGCGAGTCGAACGATTCGACGGCGTCGTAATGGCCACACCCGCACACGTCTCCGCACAACTCCTGAGAGCAACTTCGCCTAAGGTTGCGAGTCTTCTCGACGCGATCCGTTACTCGTCGGTGTCAGTCGCCGTGTTGCGAACCAAGCGACTGCGACTCGCATTCGATAGCAGCTACTCGGGCGTGCTCGTCGCACGGAACGAGGGTGCCATGAGTACGGCGATCACTTTGGCCGATGCGAAATGGCCCCACTGGGCAGACGAGGACCACTCCGTACTTCGAATCTCCACCGGGAACGTCAACGACCGAAGGCATCTGGGCTTGGGTGACGAAGTCCTCGCCGCAACGCTTCGCGCGGAGGCCGAGGAGATCCTCGCCACGCAGATCCTCGTAGAGGACGTCAAAGTGGTGCGATGGCAAAAGAGTTTTCCCCAATTCGCTCCCTATCACACC
>JBMFXL010000368.1:0-1999 GCA_049964275.1 Acidimicrobiales bacterium
GAGGGGAACGAGGTGGGGCTTTTCGATCCCAAGTCGGAGTAGGCGAAGCACGAGGAGTGGAAGCGGCGCATTGAAATGCACTCCACCGACGTCTCGGAGGAAGACGTCGCGTGCCTCGAGGTCCAAAGGATCATTCTCGTCGAGTATGGAGTGCCACTGGTCGCCTATGTAGAATCCCCAGGCGGTCCGGTTGCAACGAAGGTCTCCGACTTGGATCACTTTGTAGGGGAGGCGCGCACCAGCGCCCTCTTCGATCTTGGACCAGATGAAGTCGGGCTCGAGATCTCGGTAGGCCTCCTTCCACCGCCGCTCGTTACCAATGAACGCGGCGGGCTGGAAGGAGAACATGTTGAATCCCATGGTGCGGCACTCTTGGATGAGCTGTGGGATCGAGTGCACGTTGGAGGGGGTTACGGTCATGTTGTGCGCCAGGAAGGAGCGGACCCCGTGCTCCTTACGTAGTCTCGCAAAGAGTTCGCAGAACTGCTTTCGGTAGGGGTTGAGCGCTGCCTCGTTCTCAGGAATGCGGATTCCTCGACGTCCTCGCATGGTGGTATCGAAATGCCCTGCGAATGAGATGCGTGGTACTCGCTTGTTCCCCTGTTCGTCGATGACCACGTCGCGTAGATACTCGTAGTCGAAGTCGCCGTGACTTAGGCTCATGGGTTCTCGTCCATGTCGTCGCATGATCTTGAGTGCTTCGCCATGGTCGGCCGGGGGAAGCAGGGTCACCTCCCCACCTATGAGTTGGGCGTGTGCGCGCGGACCACGCGTCTTCTCGAGGAACGCCATCTGTGCTTCCACCTCGCGGAGCGTGTGGGGTCCGTCGACCCGCACCTTGTTGGCGTCTTTGGAGTGGTAACACGGTGCACATGCGAAGTTGCAGCGCGGGAAGACACCGTGGGTACCCTCGCAGCCGACCCCATGGCGACCTAGTGCTTGCGCATCGGTTTTGATGTGTTCAGGGAGCTCCGCCCATCGTGCCGCCATGTTCGCTCGTGTGGCAGGATCGACGGGCTGGGTGAGTTCGTCGAGACGTGCGAGGAGTCGCGATCTACGCATGGCTACCTTTCTTTCGCTGGTGCGGTAAGCAGCGTTACTTATTCCTACTACGCACCCGAAACGTACGATGGATTAATCACGTATCGTCGCGCGCGTTTTCTGATGCGGGCCGAGCGCTCCGTCCTTGATATTCGTAGAAGAACTGGGCAGCGGCCATGCGGATCGCGACCGACCAGGTTGGATAGGCGTGAACGGTCTGTGCGAGTCGCCCGACCAGCATCGCGCTTGTGATCGCGAGCGCGAGTTCGTGGATCATCTCGCCAGCATGCGTACCCACGACCGAGGCACCGAGTAAGCGTCCACCACCAAGATTTCCGATCCCGCGGTTAGGTCCAGCGATGAGTTTGATGTAGCCCTCAGGCTTATCGGCGATCATGGCGCGATCGAGCTCAGACAAGGGTAGGTAGGCGACGCGAGCCCCGAGGGACGCCGCCTTATGCTCAGAGAGTCCGATGCTTGCGACCTCGGGTTCGGTGAAGATGACCGAAGGGATTCGTTCGGGATGGAAACGCCGCCAATGACGGCGGGACGACATGGCGTTTCGTTCGGCGATGCGTCCCATCTCGTCTGCGGCGTGCGTGAGGAGCATGAGTCCGGTGACGTCACCGGCGGCAAACACCGTCTTGGCCGAGGTTTGCAGCTGCGAGCTCACTTGCACGGCGCCTCGCTCGGTCACCTTGATGCCTGCACGTGCAAGATCGAGCTCGCGGGTCGAGGGGCGGCGGCCCGTCGCAACGAGAATCTCGTCCGCCGAAACCGAGTCTCCGTTGGAGAGGCGAACGAGGTGAGCACCTCCGTGCGGATTGGGATCGATCCGTTCGACTCCCGTTCCGAGGTGGATCTCTACGCCGAGTCGCTCCATCGATTGCTTGACCAATGCAGACGCCATGGGATCCTCGTTGGCGAGGAGTCGACCTGCTGCTTCGACCACGATGGT
>JBMFXL010000369.1:0-1999 GCA_049964275.1 Acidimicrobiales bacterium
TCATACTGGTCTGAAAACGGCAATAACGTTAATGCTACAAAAGCCGTGCAGTGGAGTCGCTTCAAGACTTGCCGTCTGGAAACCAATGTGGCCCCGAGCCTCATCCATCTCCGCGTTGGCTCCCTCCAAGATGTCTCGAAGTTCGACCATGGCATAGGGGTCGGCTTCCATCTCCACCGAGACCGATTCACCTTCCACCATTGCGAGTGGGGAGCTCGCGAGCGCCGCCGCCAGTGAGATCTCCGCGGGTCGTTCGAATTCGCGTTCAAGTTGCTCGACGGTGGACTCGATCCGATCGAGTCGGAAGGTGCGGAGTGAGTTGGACGCGTCATAAGAGCCAACGAGGTACCAACGCGCAAAACGAAAAAGCAACCCATAGGGCGCGACCACCCGATCTCGACCCATATAGCGAAAGGTCACGAATCGATGTGCGTCAACGGCAGTGAGCAGCAACGGCACCCGCTGATCAGAGGAAGTGGGTAGGTTGAGCAGGGTGTTTGGATCAGCCAGGATCCCAAGCTTGCGTGCGAGCGACGGCGCGAGTGAGTCCGATCCACCCACGGCACCGAGCGCGAGGGCGAGGGCGCGCTGCTCGGCATCATCGAGCTGGACGTCCAGATAGAGATCCTCTCGATGGATTCGGTAACCGACCTGGTCTCCGTAGGGTGAGGTCTCGGTCCTGATGGGATATCCCATCGCCTTGAGCGTCGACTTTGCTCGTTCGATCGCCTGGCGCTTGGCGGCTTCACCTTCGGGAAGATCGGGGAGATTTTGGTATATCTCCTCCATGGTGATCGGTCGACGTGCATTGACCAAGAGTTCGACCAAGTTGACAAGACGAACGAGCGATGTGTTTCCAGCCACAGCACCGAGCGTAGACCCCGGGAACTCCACCCCATTCCACGTGCGGAACGAGTACTCCTCTTCCTTTCCGCTGGAGTAGGAGTATAATCGTTGCAACGTAGGGACCAATACCTCGAAGATGCTTACCGCCACCGCCAGCCTGTACACCAGTGATCTCACACTCAGTGTCATCTCACCCTTCGTGGGAGCAGCGGTCACGCTCTGGTACCTGAGGGCGACCACGATCATCGAGGGCGGTAGTACCTCCAGACGAGGTCGGGTCCGTTACTATCGAACGCCTCGTCAGACGGTGGAGTTCTTCGGTGGGCTCTTGCTCGCAGTCGTATTGAGCACCTACCCGATCGAGCGCATTGCTCGCTTGGACTCCACGACCGCGTACCTCCTCGACAATCTCGGGCTCATGCTTGGTGCGGTGCCACTCTTTCTCCTGGCGCTACCTAGGCCCCTCGTCTCGCGCCTCACTCGACCCGTCGCGATCGACCGTACTCTCGCCGCCCTCACGAAGTATGGCCCGGCGACCGCGATCTTCTCCGGCTCGATCTTGGCGTCGATGCTCACACCCGTCGTCGAAGCACAGGCACATTCGACCATCGTTCGGGCGCTCCTTCACCTCGAAGTGATCGGTGCAGGTGCGGTGATGTGGATTACAGCACTTCGGATCCTCCCTGGGGTTCGCCATCTGTCGGTCGCCGGACGAATCGCGTTCCTCTTCACCCAGAGCCTGCTTCCGTCGTTTCCTGCATTTGCACTCATCTTCGCCCACCACCCCTTCTACCCGGTCTTCGCGCATCGAATCGGACTCCTGGGGATCTCCGCGATCGGTGATCAGCAGCTTGCTGGGGGTCTCTCCAAGGTGCTCTCGATCGCCGTGCTCTGGGGTGCGTCGGTCGCGATCTTGCTCCGCGCACAGGCGCACGAGGATCAGGGAGAGGGCGAGGAGCCTATAACCTGGGATGACGTCGAACGAGAGCTTGAGCGAACCTCACGTCGCTCGCAGCGTCGCGAATAACGACCAATCCAACCATCACACCAACGGAGCCAATTTTGATCACCGATATCCGCAACGTCGCCATCATCGCACACGTCGATCACGGCAAGACGACCCTCGTGGACACCATGCTTCGGCAATCAGGAG
>JBMFXL010000370.1:0-1993 GCA_049964275.1 Acidimicrobiales bacterium
CGACTCCCACTTCTCATACGACGTACACGCAACGTTCATCGCAAGGTCGCTCGTTCGTCAGGAGTGTTTCGTAGCTTCACGTACACACGGAGCTTTCCCAGAAAATACTCAGCTGGACCGTGTGACTGGAACGGCCGAATGAAATCGGCCATCGAGAAAGGTACGGAATGAAGCGAACCTATCGGTTGGCGACACTTCTGACTTCGATTACCGCGCTCGTCGCCGGAGGAGTCTCGGCATCCGCCGACTCCTTTCGCACGAAATCATCGGTAGCCTCAGGTCAAAGCGTGACGTCATCGGCGAATCTCGCCACGGTATTTCCCACCAAGACCCCGATCAAACACCTCGTTGTAATCTTCGATGAGAACGTCTCCTTTGATCATTACTTTGGCACCTACCCATTCGCACAGAACTTGAAGGGTGAGACACAGTTCCACCCATCGCCATCTACGCCGACGGTAAACGGGCTCTACAACAACGTCTCAGCGAATGGACCCACCGGACCGCTCATGACCAACAACCCGAACAAGGTGCCCTCGGGTGCTGCAGTTGGTGCCAATGGCAATCCGACTCGTCTTGCACCCAATCAGGTCATGACCTGCGACCAGAACCACGGGTACGCAGCAGAGTAGCAGGCGGTCGACGGTGGAGCCATGGATAACTTCATCGCCACGACCGGACCGAGCGTTACCCTTGCTCAGTGCCTCGCAGGGCTCAAGGACAACGGTACTGCTGAGCCAGTGCCTTCGAACGCTGCCTCCAACTACGCAGTGATGGACTATTACGACGGCAACACCGTGACCGGCCTGTGGAACTATGCACAGCACTTCGCGATGAGCCAGAACGCGTACGGCACCAACTATGGACCGTCGACCGATGGCGCGCTCAACGTGACGAGTGCGAACACCTACAGCGCGCTCTGTGGGCCTTCGTACTCGACCATCAACGACGCCTCGTGCGCAACGATGTCGACGAATCCGAACGTTGGAGCTCTTGATCCCAACGCCTCTCAGCTCACAATGCCCCAGTCCCTCCCGCAAATCTCGACCGCATCGTTGAGTACCTCGACGCCAGGGACCGGCACGGACATCAGCGATACCGATCCCTTCTACGACGCCTGCACCTACCTCCCCAACACCATGGGCGGAGACGGCAACACCAATGCATCGACCATCGCAATGTCGGGTGCGAACATCGGGACTGACCTCAACTCCAAGTACGTGACCTGGGGTTGGTTCGAGGGTGGATTTGACGCCGGCTACGTGCCTGGAACCGGCATGAAGGTCCCCACTATCGGTCAGGTCTGTGCGTCCTCACATCAGAACGTGGGAGGCTCCACGGTCACGGACTACATCCCTCACCATGAGCCCTTCCAGTACTACGCCTCGACCGCGAATCCATATCACCTACCGCCTACATCGGTGGCAAATGTGGGCCGGTCCGATCAGGCCAATCACCAGTACGACCTCGCGGACTTCTGGGCGGCGGCCGACCAGAACAACCTGCCGGCCGTCTCCTTCTTGAAGGCACCCGCCTCTCAGGATGGTCATGCTGGATACTCCGATCCAGCCGATGAGCAGGCTTGGCTCGTGAGCACCATCGACCATCTCGAGGCGCTCCCAAGCTGGAGTTCGACCGCGATCGTCATCACGTACGACGACTCCGACGGCTGGTACGACCATGTACTTGCGCCGGTACTCAGCGGATCACAGACCGCAGGGATCGATAGCCTCTCGAGAGCAAACTCCTGTGGAACAAATACCGTGATCGACCCGGTAAGCGGCACAGGACAGATCGAGCAAGGAAAGTGCGGGCTCGGACCTCGGCTCCCGTTCCTGGTGATCTCGCCATATGCGAAGTCCAACTACATCGACAGCACGGTCATTGACCAGAGTTCTGTCGACCAGTTCATTGAGTACAACTGGGGGCTTCCCGCGATGGGTAACGGCGCCGCAGACGCGAGTGCTGGGTCCATCCTTGGTATGTTCAACTT
>JBMFXL010000371.1:0-1985 GCA_049964275.1 Acidimicrobiales bacterium
TCGAGCGAGTTGAGGAAGGTCCTACGGTTGGGAAGTCGTGTAAGTGGATCCGTCTCCGCCATCTGCGTGAGCTCACGGTGTCGGAGGACCTGGGAGACAGCCGAGGCACACTGGTCCGCGAAGTATTCGAGCGCCTCGATGTGGGAGAGATCCGGAAAGCGTCCATCGATTGGCTCGTCAACGGAGATGATGCCGAGTAGCTCATCATGTTCACCCAGAAGCGGGATGTTCAGCGAATCAAGAGGATGCCAGCATCCCTCCTCGCGCTCATCGGTAAGGTTGGGCACACTGAGCTTCGAGAGGAGTTCGTCGGGGATCTCATGCCGAAGATGGTCGAAGAGGAACGAGCGCGAGATCTGCATGTTCGGTCGCATAAGCGGGGCAAAGCTTCGTTGATCCACCGGGTCCATGCGCAGACGGCGGTCCTCCTCGTCCGAGAGTCCAAAGGTTGCACGCACCGACAGACGGCCTGATGGTCCTTCGACGAGATAGAGCGCAACGCGCCCGAAGCCACCTGCCTCCGCCATCGTACGAACCGCTGTGGTGAGCATGTCCTCGAGCTGAAGTTCACGATTGACCGCAGTCGACGCTTCGAACAACCGTGCGACCTGTTGCTTTTGTGCTTCGACCACCCGAATCTGCGTCGCCGCATTGGCCCGTGCCCGCACCAGCTCGATTGCGGTGGTCGCCAGATAGGTGAGTGTCTCCAACACGATCGAACTTGCGGCGGAGGGGAGCTTGCCATCCATTGGGTCGTCAGGAGTGATGAATCCAATCACCGTGCCATCGGGAAGTTCCATCGGAGCGAACAAGACTGATGCAGGATGCCACTCGGTCGATCGCACCGATGGGGTTGTAGGGTAGATCTCGTCGCTTTCGAGTAACTGCTGCGCGAGTGAGGAGTTGCCGTCGATCCACAGGACCTTATCGAGAGGAACGCCGTGCGTACGGATCTCGTCGAAGTGCGCCTTCGAGAGGGTGTAGCCTAGAATACGGTCGCTGATCTCACGATCATCGATAGCCGCTGCCGCGCGCACGCGAAAGGTGTCTGTGCCATCGAGCATGGAGATTACGCAGAGCCCGAACTTCAGACGTTCACATACGCTCTTGGCAATTAGGTCAAGAAGTACCTGCTCATCGGTTACTTCTCCAAGCGCACGCGAGACGTCGAGGACCGCACGAAGCTGCACGATGGTCTGATCCATCGTGTGGGCAACACCTTGACTTTCATTCGACTTTGCGTCGGACATGGCTCACCTGGAAGTTCCGACCGCGTGTGTGTTCGCGCGCCGTCTCTGATGGCATCGACCACTGAAAGGGCAAACTTTATCGACCAGACGCTGCGTGTTTGCGGCAGGGCAACACTACCGCATTAGCCCGCCCGAGGTAGCTCATTCCAAAGTAAGGGCTGCAGGCTCATCCAACGAGGCGAACCGAGAACGCTCCTCGCTTCGTACCAACCTGCGGAAGCGTGGTACTCGTCCCCTTCGGACAGGAGGGAGGATTCCCTATCGACATGTCATGCCGGTACCCTCTGAGCACATTGCATTTCCGCGGAATAGCCTGGTCGAAAAGGGGAGAGGCATGTCCGCAGAGGAGCAATCGATCCAAGACTCACCGGCAAATCGCTTTCTCGACCCCTCCGTGGTAGCAAAATGGGCCGATCACGACCCCTATGGCGCCTTCTTGGAGCTGCCCCGAACCCTCTGCACGTATCATCTCGCTGCCGTTGCACCGCCACGAGTCGTCGCCGACATTGGCGCAGGGGATGGCAAGTTCCTCGCCACCGTACTCGAAGCGTTCCCGAATGCGAGGGGAGTGTGGGTCGACCACTCGCCTGCCATGGCGGAGCTTGCGACCTCGCGCTTGGCGATGTTCAGCGAACGCCTCGACATGCTCGAGGGAAACGCACTCGACACAGGGATCGCTCGTGCGCTCGCGGATCACCAGGTCGACACGGTGATCACCTCCCGGATGACCCACAT
>JBMFXL010000372.1:0-1978 GCA_049964275.1 Acidimicrobiales bacterium
TGTCGATGCGCTCTTCGATCTCGGGGAGGTCACGTCCTACTCGTCCGAGTTCGGCCTCGAGGAAGCCAAGGTCGAAGCCAAGATTGTGGCCGATCACGCGACGGGTAGCGACGATGGTCGAAACCCATTCGGCAATTGCGTCGAACGTCAATGCGCCCTCGACGTCGGCCGTGGAGATACCGTGGATCGAGGTCGTGGCTGCGGGTATCGCGCAACGAGGGTCAATGAGCACTGCCCCTTCCCAGAGTACCGAAAGGTCTTCGGCCGCGGTCACGAGCCCTAACTGCACGATTCGGTCTCGATCAGGGGACAGTCCAGTTGTCTCCACGTCCAGACCAACGAAGACGTGGTGGCTTCCACCAGGAAACATGGGCAACTGGCCAGCAATAGGTCGAACCCGTCTGCGCCTCATGTTCTGTCCGACTCCACCTACTTGGCCTTACCGAGAGGTCACGCGTACACCACGAGTGCCCAGTGACGAGACTAAGGGCGAGCTGCGACGACAGCGTCGTGGGGCGACTCGAGTCGCGCACGAGCTTTAGCTAAATACAGCGCCTCGTCGCATCGCGCGAGCAGTCGCGTAATGGACTCGCCTGGCTGGCGGACGCCGTATCCCACCGAGATCGTCAGTCGAGAGCTTGCACGCTCGAAAAGTCGGTGGAGCACCTGTCGCACCTCATCGTCGGTACAGTTCTCCATGACCAGCAAGAACTCGTCGCCACCCCAGCGCGCAAGCACGTCTCCCTTGCGTACAAGCGGTCGCCAAAGATCACTGAGTTCGCGCAACAAGCGATCGCCCTCAACATGGCCTTCGGTATCATTCAATCGCTTGAAGTCGTCGAGATCGATGATGGCCGCCGTAAAGATCCTGCCGTCATACTCTTCGCCGGTCCGATACCCAAGATGCTCCTCGAGGAACCTCCGATTCGGCAGTCCGGTCAACTGGTCCTCCTGCGCCAGACGAGAAAGTCTCCGCACGAGGCGCAGCACGAACGTCGCAGTGATCACGACGCTTCCTGTCACGAACAAGATGTCGCCGAGTGGGGCCGTAAAGTCTGGGCCAGTTACTACTGCAACTCCCGCACCACCGATAGCCAACAACGATTGCAGTAGTCCCTCGAATGGCCGAAGAAAGCTGAACGCATACAGCACAATCCACCCATAGAACACGACACAGATGACTGCAGGATCGGTGCGTTCTGATGCAAAGATCGCGTATGAAATTCCGATATTTGCCACCGCGAGCTCGATATTGAGCACCCAATAGGGAATGCGCTTGGCAAACGCGAACGTCAGACAACCAAGTACCGTGACACCTGCCGTCAGATACCAGTACACCTGGAATGACGGGAATCCACCGAGCCCGATCGTGATGGTGAGGAATGCAACCACGCCTGCACCGAGTTCGATACCAGCGAGCCACCTCGCAGCCTCTTCGCGACGCGATTCGCTCACGAATCGAGATCGGCTCCAATTCGGCCATCGCGGTAGGTTCAACGCTCGTCTCCGCATTGGGAAATCACCGAGTACCGACCTCCAGGGTGCGCACGTCTCACGCTCTCCCGATCTAGACCAGTGCATATCATACAATTCCTTCGACGATGGGAGAGAAAAAGCTTGAGAAATTTTCAAGATCGAAACGCAATCGTTTTCACGAATACTCGCAGTTACTGCCACCCTGTCCTACAAGGCAACCATCCAGTCGACCAGGGGGACTGAAGCGTACATGAGTCGAGTAGCTTCCTGGCGGCCGAGGTTGCGAGCACGCTGCGTCGCCATAGGGTATGGTAGGCGAATCGACGACTAAGGGTGAAGAATGTCTCCTAGCCATGCCGTCAAGGTACGCGGACTTACCAAACAGTATCAAGACACCCAAGCGCTCAAAGGAGTCGACCTCGACATCATGCCGGGTGAGATCTTCGCGCTGCTCGGCCCCAACGGCGCAGGGAAGACCACCACCCTTGAGATACTCGAAGGC
>JBMFXL010000373.1:0-1975 GCA_049964275.1 Acidimicrobiales bacterium
CTATGGCGATGGAGAGCAGATCCGAGACTTCGTCTACGTGCTCGACGTCGCCGAAGCGTTTTTGACGCTCATCGAGCGCAGGATTACGACGGTCGCTTCCTTTGGTGCAGGTCGCTCGGTCAGTGTCAACGAACTGGTGAAGATGGTCGAGACCGTGACGGGCAAGGAGCTTGGCGCGTCCCATGTCGACCCGCAGCCCGGCGAAATGCGTGGGGTGCGAGTCTCACTGGCCGAAGCGGAGCGACATGATCTCCGCGCTTCGGTCTCGCTTGAGGACGGACTGGAACGTACCTGGCGCGACTTCTTGGCGCACCATTGAATCTCGGCTGATGACACGCCCGCACACGACCTCATTGGCGATCGATGCAGGCACCTCGAGTGTGCGCGCCATTGTTTTCGACCAAGAGGCGCACATCCTCGCGTGCCAGCAACGCGAACTGAGTACCCGACACGAGCCAGGTGGAGTCGTTCGACAGTCTCCCGCCGAGATCATCGGCGCGGTGCTCGACTGCGTGCGAACGGTCGTCGATCAGGTCGCTGTGCCGATCGATGTCGTCGGCATCACCAATCAGCGGGAATCGTTTTGTCTCCTCGATACCGCATCTCGACAGCCAGTCACCGACATCTTCTCATGGCAAGATCGCTCGACCGCACCATGGTGCCGCGAGATGGCGCTTGGGGGTCACGACTCCTATGTCAAGGAGGTAACAGGACTCCCCATTGACCCGTACTTCTCCGCACCCAAGGTGGTCAAGGCGCTGGAGAAGCTCGGCCTTAGCTCGTCATCGACCAGATCCGTCACCTTCGCAACCATCGACACTTTGATCGTCCTCGCGCTGACCGACGGTCGCCATCTCGTGACCGATCCGTCGAATGCATCCCGCACGCTCCTCTTCGACACAGAGAAGCTCCAGTTCTCCGACGAACTCCTGGAACAGTTCGGGATTAGATCCTTGCGCCTCCCAGAGGTGGTCCCCTCGATCTCGTCGGGCCTTCCATGCATGACGCCAGTGGTCCCAAGACTCGACGGTGTCCCCATCGCTGGGATCCTCGGAGATCAGCAGGCATCGTTACTTGGGCAGGGATGTACGTCCATCGGTATGGCCAAGAACACCTACGGCACCGGGTCGTTCCTCCTCGCGCATCAAGGCGAGACACGACCACGCGATCATGGGCCGTTGCTTTCCTCTATTGCCTGGACCGATGAGACCGGACGTTGCGACTACGTCCTCGAAGGTGCGGTCTACGCGACAGGCTCGATCCTTCGTTGGCTTCGAGACGAGGTTGGTCTCATCTCCTCCTACAGCGAAGTAGACGCGCTACTTGGCGCTCCTCGTCACGACGATCTTACGTTCGTGCCTACCTTCGAAGGCGCGGGGGCGCCTTGGAACATCCCCGAGATGCGCGCGGCAATCCTCGGCCTTGGTGCCGCGACCACAGCGTCCGACATTGTGCACGCGACCGTCGACGCCATTGCTCACCAATGTGCGGACGTGATAGATGAGATGAATCGGGTGGGCGTGGCACCCATTACGCATCTCCGAGTCGATGGAGGAGCTTCGGTTATCGATGAGCTCTGTCAGCGCCAGGCCGACTTCAGTCGCTGTGAAGTCGAGCGCTCGTCCATCTCGGAGTCGACCGCTTTCGGCGCGGCGGTCGCCGCGCTCATAGGAATCGGTGCACTCTCGTCATGGGAGGAAATTCCCTCGCTGAATCCCATTGCGCACCGATTCGAACCAGCGCCTTCACTCGCCGGACCTCGCACGGCTCGGGCAACCTGGCACCATCGCTTCGGTCGGGTTGCCGACCTCTATCGGGCGTAACTCCCTAGCACGACCCGAGACGAGTAAGGGGAAACTCTGCCAGCGCACCCAGTTCCTCGAGTTCCTCGCGCTCGATCTGGCGATAAGGCCGTCCGGTCCGACCGACCACGAGTCGAAGATTGGTCCGGCCAAGTCCAACCCATGCGACGTCC
>JBMFXL010000374.1:0-1943 GCA_049964275.1 Acidimicrobiales bacterium
TTGAGAAGTACTGGGCCGACGAGTCGTTTCGAGAGGAGTATCTTCATATTCTCCGTAGCTATGGCGGTCGCCCAACCCCCCTTACCCACGCCAAGCGGCTTTCCGCACAACTAGGAATCGAGCTCTATCTCAAGCGGGAAGACCTCACCCATACCGGATCGCACAAGATCAACAATGTGATCGGACAAGCGCTGCTTACTACCAAGATGGGCAAGACCGCACTCATTGCAGAGACGGGCGCAGGTCAGCACGGAGTTGCAACTGCGACTGCCGCCGCGCTCTTTGGACTTCGCTGCCGGATCTACATGGGTGCGGTCGACGTTGAGCGACAGGCACTCAACGTCTTCAGAATGCGACTTCTCGGCGCGGAGGTGATCCCGGTGGAATCGGGATCACAGACCTTGAAGGATGCGGTGAATGAAGCCATGCGTGCATGGGTCTCCGAGGTCGAAGACACCCATTACTGCATTGGTTCGGCGATGGGACCGCATCCCTATCCCTACATGGTGCGGGAGTTTCAGCGCATACTCGGCGAAGAGGCGGCGGCGCAGTTTCGCGAGGAGGTTGGTGGCTCACCTGACTTTGTCGTTGCGTGTGTTGGTGGCGGCTCGAATGCGATCGGCACGTTTGCAGGATTCGTGGACTCCCCGGCCCAGTTGATCGGTGTCGAACCAGCAGGTGGCGCGGCGATCGGAAAGGGGAGCGTCGGGGTCGTCCACGGGATGCGATCTGAACTACTCCAGGACGAATTCGGTCAGGTTGAGGAGGCGACCTCCATCTCCGCTGGCCTCGACTACCCAGGTGTTGGCCCAGAGCACGCACACCTCGCCGCAATTGGAAGGGCATGTTATGCCCAGGCGAACGATGGCGAGGTCCTTGATGCCCTGCAGGTACTCGCGCGCATGGAAGGCATCATCCCTGCGCTTGAGCCAGCCCATGCGTTGGCCTACGTGCTGAGAGAGGCGGGTGGGGAGATCCCCCATGGCTCGAAGGTCGTCTTGACCATGTCGGGCCGCGGAGACAAAGATGCCGAGACCGTTGCATCGATCCTTGCTGAGCGAGGGGTCAAGAATGCGCCTCGGTGAGCATCTTCGCGCACGACGCGATGCAGGGCGCAAGCTCTTGATCCCCTATCTCTGTGGAGGCCTCGGAGATGACTGGGTCGAATGCGTGTGGGCGGCCATCGACGCAGGTGCGGACGCGGTGGAAATCGGCATTCCGTTCTCGGATCCGATGATCGACGGTCCGGTGATCCAGCGGGCATCCCAGCTTGCGCTCGATGGAGGTGCGACACCGCTTGGAATCCTTGGTGAGATCGGACGTGCGGACTTCGCAGTACCCATCGCGGTCATGACCTACTACAACCTGCTCCATCATGCGGGGCTCGAGCGGTTCGCCGGTTGGATGGCAGATTCGCGTGTGCAAGGTGGAATCTTCCCTGATCTCTCTCTCGAGGAATCTGGACCATGGCGTAAGGCTGCCGAGTCGCGAGGACTCGAGACCGTCCAACTCGTTGCACCTTCAACGTCGACCGCACGCGCTGAACGTATCTGCGAGGTTGCCGAAGGATTCATCTACGGCGTGGGCGTGATGGGGGTGACAGGCGAAAGGGCGACGCTTGCTTCGAGCGCTACGGAGATTGGTAAACGACTCAAGTCGATCACTGACAAGCCAGTGCTGATTGGTATTGGGGTATCGACACCATCTCAGGCGTATGAGGCGTCACAGAGTGCCGACGGGGTCGTCGTGGGCTCTGCGGTCGTGCGGAGGGTGCTCGATGGCGAAGGACCAAAGGGGGTCGGGGCCTTCGTCGGGGAGCTCCGGCGGGCCATCGATGGCGACTGAGTGTCCGCTTTGTGAGGCTGCTCACCTCACGCCATGGCATTTCGAGGACGATGAGTGCTGGATTGCCGATTGTGAGGTCTGTGGAGTCCCCATGGTGG
>JBMFXL010000375.1:0-1928 GCA_049964275.1 Acidimicrobiales bacterium
ACGCATCTTTGGCGTACTGGTCGCGTTACCTCGAGGACAATGACCTCTCCATGGGTGTCCATGACATCGATGGGACCTTGACGCTGCTCGTAGACGACCCAGGGCAGGGGCTGTGGATGTCTCGGGAGCGTGCGGGAGAAGTCCTAGGCGGGACCGATGAGTGAGCGCGGAAAGGTGGTCGTGCTCGTTGGCCCGTCGGGTTCGGGTAAGTCCACCGTGGGAGCGAGCCTCGCATCCGAACTCGGATGGCAGTTCGTGGACGCTGATACGTTTCACGACGATCATGCGAAGGAAAAGATGGAGCGAGGGGAGGGATTGACCGATGCCGAGAGACAACCCTGGCTCGATCGCGTCGCGGCCGGTGTCACCGCGCTGACATACGAGGGACGATCGGTCGTACTCGCATGCTCCGCGCTGCGAGCCGCCTATCGAGTTCGACTACGTGAAGGATTTGGATCGCGTGATGCGCTCTTCATCGGGCTCGTTGCCTCTCGAGAGGCACTTCTCGATCGTCTTCGGCTCCGTAGAGATCACTATGCCGGGCCTTCACTTCTCGAGAGCCAACTTGCGCTCTTTGAACCAAACGAGCTCGATTATCTAGTTCCCAACGAAGGATCCCTCAGTTTGCTCACGGCGAACCTGCGAGCGTTCGTGCGCGCACGATGGGGGTCAACGTCAGAAGAGGTGACCAATTGACCACTCATGATGCGAAAATACGACCCTTTGGCGACCTTCGAGGAGAGGTCGCGGTCGTTGTGGGAGGAACCTCGGGCATCGGTCTCGCTATTGCCGAGGCGCTCGCTCGGGCCGGCGCGGCGATCGCCGTTGGTTCGAGCAATCCGGAGAAGGTGCAACGTGCGGAGCGTACGCTGAGCGCAATCGATCCGAACGCATTCGCTCGGATCTGTGAGGTAAGTGAGCGTGGCTCACTTGAGTCCTTTCGAGAGGAGCTCGAGGACCGTGTGGGCCCAGCCTCCGTCCTCGTGAACGCAGCGGGAATCCTGAGACGGCAACCGACACTCTCTGTCACGGTGGAGGAATGGCGCAAGACAATGGATGTCAACGTCCTCGGGACCCTTCAGGGGTGTCAGTGCTTTGGCGCGGGCATGATCGAACGGAATCGAGGCTCAATCATCAACATTGCATCTCTCAATACCTTCGTAAGCCTTACCGAGGTGGCGGCGTACGCGGCGTCAAAGGCTGCGATCGGCGCGCTCACCAAGTCACTTGCAGTGGAGTGGGGACCGAAGGGCGTGCGGACCAACGCGATCGCACCCGGCGTGCTGCGTACCGAGCTCAACGCAGCCATGCTCGACGATACCGAACGTGGCCGTGAACTCCTCTTGCGTACCCCAATGGGTCGGTTCGGCCACCCAGATGAGATCGCGGGCACGGCGGTCTATCTCGCATCTCAGGCTGCAAGTTTTGTAAACGGTGAGATCGTGGTGGTTGATGGCGGGTTCCTTGCCAGCGGTGTCAACTCCTAAATGTGGGCAGCTACGGTGACCAGACGATGACGCTCTCGCCTGACCGTCTCTTTTCCGCCGAGGCATCGGTGCGAAGGGTCGCGCGCACGATCTATGAGTCGACGAAGAACTTACCGCTGGTCTGCCCGCACACCCATTGCGATCCCACCTGGTTCGCCGATGATCAGGCATTCACCGATCCGGCCAGCCTTTTCGTCATACCGGATCACTATGTGCTTCGGATGCTTGTTTCCCAAGGGGTACCACTCTCTGAACTCGGACGAGATCGGGTCGGGGTGAACCTTGCTCCGCGGGAGATCTGGAGGCGATTCGCCGCACGGTATGACCTCTTCCTAGGCACGCCGTCGAGGCTGTGGATCGACTACGCGCTTTCCGAGGTACTTGAGATTCGCAATCCGATCTCCGAGGAGGGAGCCGATCGACTCTTTGACGAAGTCGTCG
>JBMFXL010000376.1:0-1916 GCA_049964275.1 Acidimicrobiales bacterium
GACGAACCGGCGATTACCGCCTCGATCAGTGAACTCTCGTCGGAAGTGTTGGGGTTCACCTGCGAGTGCGCATTCGATGGATGACAGATTGGCGGCGAAGACTTCAGGTCCAAGGATCTCTCGTGCTTCCTTGCCGATCGCGTCGATTTTGCCAACGTCAAAAAATCGGTAGAACGCGTCATTGGCAAAGACAAGGCGAAGGGAGGTATCCCAGTATGCAACGAGCCCAGGGGCACGTGCGAGCAGCTCTCTAAGTGCCTCTAGCTCGCCGAAACGCATGCTGGTCTGCACGCGACCACGATCCCCCGTTTCCATAAGGACAGTTTTATCGCCCGTCATCAAACAACACCCACTAAATCGCTAAAAAAGTCGCGTGACGGCGGGGCATTTGCTATTCGCGCAACGTCTCAAGATCGTGTTCGGAGCACCTGGGCGTCGTGCGCCCTGGTCGTGGTCAAGGTGGACGACTCCTCGTGGTCGAGTCTCCCCAACGCCAACGTCCAAGGTTTGGTCGCCTCGCCACGGTCGCGTCCTAAAGGTATACAGGATCCCGTCCATCTGTTCCGAGGTGGCCTCATGGATCCGAGAAATGCAGTGCGATGTCCCTCGACAGCACGAGCCGCTACTTCCCGCTTGGCCATCGCGGAGGTGGAACCAGTCTCCGCGCGTTGCGACGTGGCACCAGAGAGATCATCGTTCGCTTCAAGGTATTGCGCCCCCTCTGAACTCGCTTTCATGGACATCCACGCCGGTACCTCGGGCCTACCCTACATCGAAGGGAGATGTGTCTTGTGACTCTAGGTAGCTCACCTTTTGGACCCTTACGGTCATAAAAGCACAAGGAGGCCGACACATGATGTACGGATGGAACGACGGTGGAGCCTGGTGGACCTGGCTCGTAATGGACGCAGGGTTCGTCGTGTTCTGGGCGCTCGTGATCTTTGGGATGTTCGCGCTCATACGAACCCTGGGACGAGGTCAGGAGGCAAGCTCTCTCAACTCCCCCGTTTCGGAGCCAGAAGCAATATTGCGCGAGCGACTGGCGAAAGGTGAGATCGACGAAGAACACTACCGGAAGAATCTCGCCGTGCTGCGTGAGAAATGACGCATGTCGTCGCTGAACGAATGGTGCTGCTCTGGGGAGCCATCCTGCTCCTCATCGCTGCAGCGATCACGGTAACGGTTGGAGCGCTCTCTGGGGCACTCGACCCCCAAGGGTCGGGTTCGATTGCTCATTGTGCCCCAGTCTCGACCGCTTCGACCGTCGTCGAGGTCGGGATATTTAACAAGGGTGGAGTGATGATCGGAGGAGGCGGGTCCACGCTTCAGATGACCGCGAATCCCACTACCGCGCCTCCTGGCCCCATCACCTTCATTGCTACGAACTACGGCGACGGATACCACGAGCTTCTCATCTTTCCCATGCCAGCCGAAGGCGTTGTCACGAGGTACGTCGGCGGAAACGGCAAGATGATTGAGTCCCAGCTCCTCGGAGAAGTATCGAACTCATGTGGAGCTGGTGCAGGCAACGGTATCGCACCGGGATCAGTGGGCTGGGTCACCTTGACCCTTCCACGCGGCACCTACGAATTACTCTGCGACGTACCTCGTCACCACACCGACGGTATGTTCATGAAATTCACCGTCTCCTAGAGAACTCCCCGATCTGTGACGTCGTGACTACATAGCACACGCCATGAGGTCTGCTCACTCGAAAAGTTCGACAACCTAGAACTTCGAGACATTCCAGCCTATGCACGACCGTGCTCTTAAGGAGACCCGCCTGAGATGCTCACGCGCCTGCACGTCAAGCGCTTATACATCTCGGCTCAGATCCCGCTCAAACCCGAAGGCCCACTGATGGTGGGCGCTAGAGGACTCGAACCTCCGACCTCAGCCGTGTGAAGGCTGCGCTC
>JBMFXL010000377.1:0-1906 GCA_049964275.1 Acidimicrobiales bacterium
TCCTTGCTTGCGCTGTCCCTATTGTCTACAGGACGATGACAAGGTCATCGATACCCGCTCGATCGATGATGCGTCGGGTATTCGCCGCCGCCGTGAGTGTCTTCAGTGTGCTCGACGTTTTACGACCTTCGAACGAGTAGAGGACGTGAGGTTGACCGTAGTCAAGCGAGGTGGCCAGCGCGAGCCGTTTGATCGTTCGAAGATCGTGTCCGGGCTGTCAGCTGCACTCAAGAATCGCCCGGTGGTCGATGCGACCATTGAGTCCATCGTGACCGAGATCGAGGATGAACTGCGAAACATGGGGGAGGAGTGTCGGTCATCTGACATAGGGGTACTCGTACTCGACCGTCTCCATGATGTCGATGAAGTGGGCTATCTGCGTTTCGCGAGCGTCTACAAGGGTTTTGAGGAATGGGCCGACTTCGAGCGTGAAGCGTCGAGTCGTCGTCCACGGTCCCTCGATAAGCAAGATTAGGCGGTTGTCATGGCTGGCGAAGTGAGCGCACTCTCTCAGGTGAATGGTCTGTACAGCATCGGGGCCTCAGTGGAGATCGATGCGTCTCCCGAAGAGATCTTCGACTTATTGGCCTCACCGAGTCGACATGTGGAAATCGATGGGTCTGGTTCTGTGCGACGATTGATTGAAGCCCCTGAGCGCTTGTCGCTTGGTTCTCGCTTTCGAATGGGCATGTTCATCGCGGTTCCGTACAAGATCAGTAACGAGGTGATCGCGTTCGAGGAAGCTCGCGAGATCGCCTGGCGACACTGGGGACATCATGTCTGGCGCTACCGTTTGGAGCCCCTCACACAAGGTCAGACGCGAGTCACGGAATCTTTCGAATGGGAGCATGCGCGTGGCCGGTTCCTGTACGAAGTGCTCAAATACCCGGAGAAGAACGGAGCGAGTATTCGGGCCACTCTCGCCAACCTGGCACGCGTGACCGAACGTACTCAGGCTGAGTAAACGCCTGCTTCCTCGAATGCTGTACGTACGAGGTCACGGAGCGGGTGGAAGATGGTAGAGGGTGCTGCAAGGGTCATGGCGTTCGAGGGCGCGTCACCGTTGAGGGAACCCACGAGTGCGCCCGCTTCCCGTGCTATCAAGGTTCCGGCAGCGTAATCCCATGGCCATAGGCCTATCTCGTAGTAACCGTCGACTCGTCCTGAGGCGACACTGACGAGATCGAGTGAGGCTGCCCCCGCGCGACGAATGTCCCGAACGTTACCGATAATCGAGCTGAGTGCGTGTGCCTGGTGAATGCGTCGAGCCGGATCGTAGGAGAATCCGGTAGCAATGAGTGCTTCAGCGAGCGAAGGCGGAGAACCGGCATGAATCGAGCGTCCGTTGCAGAAAGCTCCCCCCGATCGCGTCGCGGTGTATACGTCGTGACGAGCAACATCGAGGACTACCCCACAGAGGTAACCTCCCTCATCCTCGGCGGCGATTGAGATTGCGTACGCGGGGAATCCGTAGACGAAGTTCGTGGTCCCGTCGATGGGGTCGATTACCCATTTGAGCGCGCCCTTCCCGGACTCTCCGCTCTCCTCGCCGATGAATCCGTCGTCGGGCCGAATCGAGCGTATGTATCCTACGACCGCTTCTTCGGTTGCTTTGTCGACGACGGTCACGAGATCAGTTGACGTGGACTTGGCTTCGATTTGGTCGGCGCTGAGGGAGCCCGAGGACTCGATGACATCGAGGCCCCTTTCGGCGGCGGCAAGTGCGATTCGAAGAAGGTCGTCGTAGGGCATGGAGACACGCTAACCGAGTGCTCACGCCATGCCGTGACGACTACGGTGGAGTCGTGAGTACCATTCGAGATGACACCCTCTTTATCGACCTCCGTTCTGATACGGTGACCAGACCGACTGATGCGATGCGCAAGGCAATGAGCGAAGCCGTCGT
>JBMFXL010000378.1:0-1890 GCA_049964275.1 Acidimicrobiales bacterium
CGAGAAACTCCCGCATGACCTGCTGAAAGAGCTCGTACTCCTCAATTTGAGGTGAATGGCCCGACTTCTCGAAGATCACCAGCTTCGAGTTCGGAATTAACGACGCGATGGTCTCGCTCGCCTCGACGGTGGTTACCCAGTCCGCACGACCGACCGTGACCAAAGTGGGGAAGGTGAGCGATGGGAGTTGGGGCTTCACGTCGTATTCAGGAAGGTTGTAGAGAAAGCACCAATTGTGCGCTTCGTGTCGGTAGAAGCCAGCTTCGACGCTCTTCTTCGACTTCTCCTCGTCGTATTCGTAATCGTAGAGAGGGATAATCTCCGCCCATCGCGCCTTGAGGTCCTGGTCGTCGGTGATGTGGCCGCCCCAGTATCGGGTGAAGTTCTCCCAGTTGATCTCGATACGAGTCTGGGTCTTCGCATTGGCAAATGCGTTGTCCAAGAAGGAGCCATCTGCACAGGTATCACGAAGGATCATCGCCCGAACATGACTCGGATAGCGCACTGCGTACTCCATGGCGATGATTCCACCGTATGAGCCTCCCGCAATGATGACCTGGTCCACACCGAGCCACTCGCGAAGACCATCGACATCAGCAGCCCATTGGGCATGACTGAAGGGAGGCTTGCCCTCGGAAAGTCCACATCCTCGCGAATCGAACACCACCACGCGATACTCATCGGCCAGTGGACCAAATGTCGCCTTCGGCTCTCCGAGGGATCCGATCCCACCACCCCCGTGATGAGCGATGATGACTGGTGCGTCATCGTCACCGAGCACCTCAACATTGAGTTCATTGTCATTGATTACGACTCGCATGGCACTCCCCGCTCCTCTGTTTCCGCCACCTTACCGGACGGGGGAACCCTCTGGTCTTGGTCCACGAAAGTCTTCGATTCCACCACCAGTGCCGCCTCACCGAGGAGCGTCGCGCCGAGTCACAAGACCCTACGAGGGTCCCCGAGCTGACCTAGGACAGGAGCACCTGCGTCCTCTCGTGGGCGCGGTACGAGATGTCAGCTCTCGGCTGCGCCGAAGGGGCCGAAGCTCATAGTGACCGAAAGTCCGGTTCCGATGGAAATCGAAAACGAAGCCTTGAGTTGTACGGCAATTCTCGTCAGTCCAGCCACCAACCGCTTGATCCAGACGTCAAGTTTGGCAACGAGATCCTCCTCGAGGCTGAGGTGTCGTTCGATCGCGAGGTGTTGGCTCCCCATGTGCTGGTCGATCCTCCCGATCGCCGACATCGCATGCGCCAAAGACTCATGCGCACCGTCGTCGGTGGTGGTATCCGCGGCCTCCATCGCGCTCAGGTGGTCCTCGATTGCGGTGGCAGTGCTACTCATTGGCGACCTCACAGTTCGTCCGGATCAGAGCATCCGAACCTTCGTCCAACAAACTACTCCGATACACCTGTGCCAACTCGGAGCACCTAATCCTCAGCGTCGCCGATGCGACGAAGCAAGTCCAACGGCGCGAACACCGTGCGAAATCAGTCGATTGCCATTCCGATAGAGAGAGCGACGTACCTCTCGCTCCACCAGCCCTTCGGCACCACCTGCGAGCCCTCCACGCCGGTAGCCGTGCTGAATGGCTTCCACGTCTCCGAGCATCCGTGCCGCCTTGTACAGGTTCGATCTCGTGGTGCTCATTGCAGCTGCGCCTTCCCGTTGTGATCCTCCATTACGATGCGTTCGATCTCCGAAACGAACTCCCGCTCGTGTTCCTCCTCAAGGAGCAGCTCGAGCGCGCGGAGCGCATTCCCAGCAACCCCAACGCATCCTCTTCCGCCGTCTTCGTGACCACGTCGCCACGCGAGCCATGCCTCACCATCTGGATCTTCGCCTGACTCCTCCTCAGCATTCACCAACGCCACGATGTGGATCACG
>JBMFXL010000379.1:0-1874 GCA_049964275.1 Acidimicrobiales bacterium
GTTCGCGCCAAGCGAGCACGCGCGATGGTGAGCGAACGCCTGACCTGGGAAGCGGCTGCGCGCGCCACCGAGGAGCACTACTACGAGCTGCTTGCGCGCCAAGGCAAGGACCTGCGCGGAGACAGCGCTCGATGATGACTGTTCGACTGGACGCGCTCCGGCTCTGTCCAGGTGCGTTGGTGGTCGACGTCGGAGCGGGCAGTGGGCGCCATGCCCTCGCGGTCGCATTGGCGGGTCATCGCGCCGTCGCGGTCGATATCGACGGGGGTAGCCTCATCCAAGCCAAGGCGCACGCGGAGGACTTTGCTCGAGAGATCGGGCAATCTGGTGGGAGCATGTGGGTCGTTCGGGGTGACGTGCGGGATCTTCCGTTCACCTCTTCGAGCGTGGATGCAGTGATCTGCTCGGAGGTCCTCGAGCATGTCGTCGATCTCGAGAACGTCTACCCTGAGCTCGTTCGCATCCTCCGACCGGGTGGGGTTCTTGCTGCCTCGGTACCACGGAGTGTGCCCGAGGCGCTCTACTGGGGCATCAGTCGGGAGTATCACGCGGCGAAGGGCGGCCATATCCGTATCTTCCGTCGATCTGGTCTGGAGGCGCAGCTCCGAAGGTCCGGACTCGCGCTCATCGGCAGGCATCATGCGCACGCATTGCACACTCCGTTATGGCTTGCGAAGTGCCTCTTCGGCATCGAGCCAAGCGAACCTTCTCATCGGTTGGCCGCTGCGTGCGAACGGATCGTGGTGCGCGAGATCATGGGCGAGTCGCCCATGCTGACCTCGCTTGAACACGTGCTCGATCCCGTAATGGGGAAGAGTCTCGTGCTATATGGCACCTACGAGGAGCGAGAGTCCGCATGAACGTTGTGCAGCGCTCCGAGAGCCCGCTGGCGGAATGCGTTGGGTCCATTGCCGCCAACCTCGCCTCTCAGCAGCTGAGGAGTGGACTCATCCCGTGGTTTCGAGGTGGTCATGGAGATCCGTGGAACCACACCGAGGCATTGCTGGCGCTGCTTGCGTCGGGCTATGAGAAGGAGGCGTCACATGCCATGGAGTGGCTCCTCGATCACCAGAATGCCGATGGCTCCTTCTGCCAGTACTATCTCGAAAGAGGCGTGGAGGAGCCGCGGCGGGATCTCAACGTGATGGCGTATCCGCTCGTGGCGGCATGGATCTTCGTGGCGTCGAATCGTCTCGGTCGTCGGCGAGCTGACCTCGTTGCCATGTCTGCGCGGATCGTGCGCTACTTACTTCATGCGCAGCGGCCCGATGGCACCTTTCCCTTCGCAATCGACCCTGATGGGCGACCTCACGACATGGCGCTTCTGACCGCCAACGCCTCGATCGCGACCTCGCTCGAGGCTGGACGCCGTCTCCTCGCCGTAAGTGGCCACGACACACGAGCCATCGATCGGGGACTCGAGCAGCTCAGGGCGGCATTGGTTGCGTCGCCCTCACGTTTCGTCGACAAGTCCGACTGGGCGATGGACTCCTACTACCTTCATTTTGCTGGGGTCAACGATCCCGACCGTCTCTCCCACGATCGACGACGCGTGTTGGTGCGACATCTCGACCGCTCACGTGGGATTCGGTGTCTGGGTTCGAAATCGTGGTATACGTCGGCCGAGAGTGCGGAGTTCGCCATGGCGCTGTTGCTCAGTGGCGACCGGGCGGGGGCATGCGCACTGTTGCGGTCCCTCCGTTGGTTCATCGAACCGAGCGGAGGAGTACTGACCGGCCGGACCGCGCCGTCCGGGGTGTCCTTTCCTCATGGAGAGCACACCACCTACTCCCAAGCTGCGGTGATCCTGGCCGACTCGCTCTATGCCTCAGGTGCGAAGGGCTCCTTCCACGAGGGGATTCGTCAGGTCACCC
>JBMFXL010000380.1:0-1873 GCA_049964275.1 Acidimicrobiales bacterium
GGTCATCCAAGTGCTTTCACGTCGAACCAAGAACAATCCCGTCCTCATCGGTGAGCCAGGCGTGGGAAAGACGGCAATCGTTGAGGGTCTTGCTCATCGTGTAGTGGAGGGGGATGTTCCAGAGGGGCTACGAGGCAAGCGCGTGGTATCGCTGGATCTATCTGCCATGGTCGCAGGTGCGAAGTATCGCGGGGAGTTCGAGGAGCGCCTCAAATCGGTACTCAAGGAAATTGTCGATTCAGAAGGCGAGATCATCACCTTCATCGATGAAATGCACACCGTCGTCGGAGCCGGTGGTGGAGAGGGCGCGATGGACGCCTCCAACATGCTCAAGCCCATGTTGGCCCGTGGAGAGCTCAGGATGGTCGGTGCAACCACCGTCGATGAGTACCGCAAATATGTGGAGCGAGACCCCGCCCTCGAGCGGCGATTCCAACGAGTGGTGGTCAATCCCCCAAGCGTGGACGACACGGTCGCCATTCTGCGAGGACTGAAAGAACGATACGAGGTGCATCATGGCGTCCGTATCCAAGACCAAGCACTAATTGCTGCTGCCACGCTCTCAGACCGATACGTGACCGACCGGTACCTCCCTGACAAGGCGATCGACCTCGTCGACGAGGCGGCTGCGCGACTTCGAATCGAGATCGATTCGATGCCGACTGAGATCGACATCATCGATCGTCGGATCCGCCAACTCGAAATAGAGCGAATCTCGTTGGAGAAGGACATCGACCCCACATCGATCGAGCGTGCGTCTCGACTCGGAGAAGAGCTGGCGAACTTGCGTGAGCAGATGTCGGCGATGTCGGTGCAGTGGCAGTCAGAGAAGGACGCGATCTCGACTATCCAGGCCAAGAAGGAGGGGCTTGAACAACTTCGCGCGCTTGCCGAGCGCTTTGAGCGCGAAGGCGAGCTGGGACGGGCCTCCGAGATTCGCTATGGAGAGATGCCTACGCTCATCAATGAGATCGATACTGCGACGAAGGAACTCCAAGAACTCCAAGGTGAGCGTCGGATGCTCAAGGAGGAGGTCGATGAGGAGGATATCGCTGAAGTGGTGGCCAAGGCCACTGGGATCCCGGTGAGTCGCCTTCTCGAAGGCGAAATGGCCAAGCTACTTCGGATGGAGGAGAACCTCCATCGACGGGTCGTTGGGCAAGAGAGCGCGGTGGAGGCAGTGGCAAATGCGATCCGCCGATCCCGAGCGGGTCTCGCTGATCCGAATCGACCCATTGGATCCTTCCTTTTCATGGGACCTACCGGAGTCGGAAAGACGGAGATGGCGCGAGCACTTGCGGACTTCCTCTTTGATGATGAGCGTGCCATGATTCGAATCGACATGTCCGAGTATCAAGAGCCTCACTCAGTCGCACGACTCGTCGGTTCCCCCCCGGGCTATGTCGGCTATGACGAGGGTGGCCAGCTCACCGAGGCAGTTCGAAGGAGGCCGTATGCGGTCGTCCTGTTCGATGAAATCGAGAAGGCACACCAGGACATCTTCAACGTTTTCCTTCAGGTGCTTGATGACGGAAGATTGACTGATGGACAGGGCCGCACGGTCGACTTCACCAACACGATCTTGATCATGACCTCGAATCTTGCGGTCGAGCCGACAGCGTTCTTCAAGCCGGAATTCGTCAATCGAATCGATGACATTATTCGGTTCCTGCCGCTGACTGAGGCACAGTTGGAAAAGATCGTCCGTCTGCAGTTGAACGGACTCGAACGTCGACTCGCCCCGAGAAAGCTCACGCTCGAGGTGTCCGAAAGCGCCATTCGCCTACTTGCCCAACATGGCTATGACCCAGCGTTCGGTGCTCGACCACTTAAGCGTGTTGTGCAGCGCGAGGTGAGCGATCGCATTGCCTCG
>JBMFXL010000381.1:0-1868 GCA_049964275.1 Acidimicrobiales bacterium
TTCGTCACTCGACGACGGCGTCACTCCTGACGCGACGCGATGTCATCGTCGTTGCGTCCGTCTCGTGCATCTACGGGCTTGGCTCACCTGAGAGCTACCGCGAACAGATCCTGCCGTTCAATCTCGGGGACGAAATTCCTATTCGCGAGGCGCTCAGCCGGCTGGTCTCGATGAACTACGAGCGCAACGATATGAATCTCGTGCGAGGAAAGTTCCGTCTCCGTGGAGACACGCTCGAGGTGCATCCGGCATATGAGGAGAACGCGCTTCGCATTGAGTTCTTCGGCGACGTCGTCGAGCGAATCTCACGATTCGACGTGCTCACTGGGGACACCATTGAGGAGCTGGGTGACTTCGTCATCTTTCCTGCCACCCATTACCTTGCGTCGAAGGATCAGATGACGAGGGCGATTGCGGGGATAGAGACGGAACTTCGGGAGCGACTCGGGGAACTTGAGTCTCAACAAAAGCTTCTCGAGGCGCAGCGGCTCAAGATGCGGACCCAGTTCGATCTGGAGATGCTCGCCGAGGTCGGGAGCTGTACCGGTATCGAGAACTATTCGCGCTTTCTCGATGGTAGGGCCCCGGGCGAGGCACCCTTCACGCTGCTCGATTTCTTCCCCGATGACTATCTGTTGGTGATCGACGAGTCACACGTGTCGGTACCCCAGATTCACGGGCAGTTCGCCGGGGATCGCTCCCGCAAGGAGACCCTCGTCGAGCACGGTTTTCGTCTCCCTTCCGCCATGGACAACCGGCCGCTTCGTTTCGACGAGTTCTACGACCGTATCAATCAGGCGATTTTCGTGTCCGCGACGCCATCGGCCTATGAGATCGCGCAGTCTTCGAACATCGTTGAGCAGATCGTACGCCCTACGGGCCTTCTCGATCCACATGTCGAGGTTCGGCCTACCTCCGGACAGATCGACGATCTTGTGGCCGAAGCGTCGAAGCGGATAGAGAACGATGAGCGTGTCCTCGTGACGACGCTGACCAAGAAGATGGCGGAAGACCTCACCGACTACCTCTTGGAGCTCGGTATGAGGGTTCGGTATCTTCACTCCAACATCGACACGCTTGAACGGATCGAGATCCTTCGTGACCTGCGACTTGGCTCCTTCGACATCTTGGTGGGTATCAACCTGCTTCGAGAGGGACTCGATCTTCCCGAGGTATCGCTCGTGGCGATCCTCGATGCGGACAAGGAAGGGTTTTTGCGATCGGAGACCTCACTCGTGCAGACCATTGGTCGCGCGGCACGAAACGTCAATGGCTTCGTGATCCTCTATGCCGACAACGTGACAGACTCAATGCGGAAGGCAATCTCTGAGACGGAACGTCGTCGCACCGTGCAGATGGCGTACAACGCGGCGCACGGAATCAATCCTTCGACGGTTCGAAAGGCGGTCTCTGACATCTTGGAGCAGCTTCGCCCGAGCACGACGGTGAGGGTGCCGAATCTCCGTACTCGCCGATCCAAGCTGGGCTATGCCGCCGATCTCGGTGACGACGAACTCTCGGGACTTATTCGTACCCTAGAAGAGGAGATGCATCAAGCATCAAGCGATCTCCGATTCGAGTACGCCGCCAAGCTCCGTGACGAGATCAAGGAGCTCACTGGTCTGAGGGAGCATACGCGGAGCGTTCCGTGAGGCTCACCTATCTTCCTGCTCGGGACCCCGTGTCCGTCACGCCGGTGTCGCTGGCGGAGCATCCGATGCGACAAGTGACCACTTTGATCGCGCATGATCGGGGTGCGTGGGACGCGCGCGTTCGTGGTGAGGTTCGAGCGTTCTTCGACCACCTCGCGAGCGAGTGGGTGCTTCGAAGTACGGCGGAACGCCGCTTCGTCGTCGAAGACGCGCTCG
>JBMFXL010000382.1:0-1840 GCA_049964275.1 Acidimicrobiales bacterium
TAGCGACCGCGCACGATGAAAGTCACCGACAAGATCCCCGCCTCTTGGCCCTCAGTGATCTCGTCGATCTCGAACTCGTAGCC
This sequence comes from Acidimicrobiales bacterium, assembly GCA_049964275.1. Classification (GTDB taxonomy): domain Bacteria; phylum Actinomycetota; class Acidimicrobiia; order Acidimicrobiales; family Acidimicrobiaceae; genus JAJYZP01. Next base: position 84 of record JBMFXL010000382.1, read on the forward strand.
ACGCTGTTCGCAGTAGCGCTGATACATCCGGAGCATCATCTCGGCCCAGTCCTGCGCATCAGTACCGCCGACCCCTGCGTGGATCTCACAGATCGCGTCGCCCTCGTCGAACTCTCCGGAGAGCAGGGTACGGACCTCGAGCTCGGAGAGCTGGGAGTCGAGAGAGGCGATCTTGGCATCGACCTCGGATTCGAACTCGCTCGCACCCTCCAGCACCAACTCGTTGGCGAGCACCGCCTCCTCAAGATCTCCTCGCATTCGATCGAGGAGTTCGAGGTCAGCGTTGACCTGGCCGAAGGCCCTGGTCACCCCCTTGGCGTGCTCGGGATCATCCCAAAGTTTGGGATCCCCAAGTTCAGCCTCCAGATCCGCGCGACGAGCGGCAAGCTGGTCAGCACCCAGGTAGCGCATCGCGCTCTCAACACGGGCCTTCAACGCTTGCAATAGTTCCGTTTGATCCGCCATGGATACCTTCGACGTCGTATGACGTCGACCCCTTTCTCAGTTCGTACGGCCGTGGCAGAACTTGTACTTCGACCCCGACCCGCACCAGCAAGGGTCGTTGCGGCCGAGCTTGGTGTTCTCGTCCTTCACAAGAGGGACCTGACTCTCGCCCATTGGGTCGAACCCGGTCGCGCCGGAAGGCTCATCGGACGAGGACTCCATAGAGCCCATGAGCGTCTCAAGCGGGACCGGATTGAAGCCACCGATGAGTGAGAGGTCGCCTGGATCGGTAGCGCCTGAATAGGACGCCTGTTCGAAATCGACACCCTCAGGGGTGGCCTGGACCACTTCCACCTGCATGACGTAGCGAAGATAATCGGCGTCGATGGCTGACATCATCTCGGTGAACATCGCGAAGCCCTCGCGCTGCCACGCGACGAGGGGATCCTGCTGGCCCATCGCACGAAGGTTGATGCCTTCACGCAGGTAGTCCATGTCCGCAAGGTGCTCACGCCACTTCTGATCGATGACGGTCAGCATTACCTCGCGCTCGATGTCACGTGCCATCTCCGAACCACCAGGTAGGCGCTCTTCCTTCTCTTCGTAGTGCGCAATCGCCTCGGCACGCAGCGACTCGAAGAGCTGCTCCTTGGTCGTGGCCTCCTCGAGATCCCCGACCTCGAACTTGGTGGGCCAGATCATCCGTATGGCGCCGACGAGCCCTTCGAGGTCCCACTCCTCTTGGAACTCGCGTTCGCAGTAGGCGTCGATCTCCCCGAGGAGGACCTCGTCCAAGATCTCGAGCGTCCGATCGAAGAGATCATCGCCTTCGAGTACGCCAAGACGAAGGTCGTAGATGACCTTGCGCTGCTGGTTGAGCACCTCGTCGTACTTGAGGACCTCCTTGCGGATCTCCGCATTCTTGCCTTCAACCGTGCTTTGTGCACGCTCGATGGCTCGATTGACCATCTTCGCCTCGATAGGAAGGTCATCGGGGAAGGTCCGCTGCATTACCCAGTTGAGTGTGCCGCCAGCGAAGAGGCGGAGAAGATCGTCTTCGAGCGAGAGATAGAAGCGGGACTCGCCCGGATCTCCCTGACGTCCCGAACGACCACGCAGCTGATTGTCGATTCGGCGAGACTCGTGGCGCTCGGAGCCGAGTACGTACAGCCCACCGAGCTCCCGAACTCGCTCACCTTCCGCACGACAGGTCTCCTGGTACTTAGCGAGCAGGTCGGCGAAGCGTGACTGACCCTCTTCGGACGTCGGATCGAGCCCCTGTGCCACCACGTCTTGCATGGCGAGTCCTTCAG
>JBMFXL010000383.1:0-1830 GCA_049964275.1 Acidimicrobiales bacterium
CAAACGTTCGGCCGAGAGCCACCTTCCCGTGCTCGAAGAGGTCGAAGGTCCCCAAGACAGTGCGGTCACCTTCTACTGCATGCCTCTGCTCGAACGCGGACGCCCTGAAGGGTATCTGCTCCTGCTTCAGGACGTGACTAACCTCCGTCGCTCCGAACGGCTCCTCCTCTCGAAGGACGCGACGATTCGTGAGGTTCATCACCGCGTGAAGAACAACCTGCAGACGATTTCGTCGCTGCTTCGATTGCAAGGTCGTCGGGTTGACTCAGAGGTCGCTCGTAATGCGCTCCTTGAAGCAGAGCGACGCATCCGCTCGATCGCGGTCGTGCACGAGGTGCTGTCGCGTGAAATCGGCGAACAGGTTCCTATCAGTGAGGTCGCAGATGCGATCGTGATGCTTGCGCGAGAGTCCGCGCCTCCCGGGGTGATGGCGGAGATCTCGATCGTGGGTGATCTTGGTGCGCTCGACGCGTCGCTTGCAACTCCCCTTGCCGTGGTGATGCAGGAGCTTTTGCTCAATGCGATCGAGCACGCGTTCGAAGGAAGGACCGACCCTGGACCACACCACCTCGAGGTGATGGTGAGCTTCGCTACCAGCGGGAACGAGGCACTCGTCGAGATCTCGGACAACGGAGACGGCTTCCCACCCGATTTCGACCTTGAACGTTCTCGGTCGCTCGGCCTGTTAATCGTTCGAGACCTGGTACGTTCACAGCTACGGGGGACGATCGAGATCTCGCGAGGGCGTCCGACGAAGATCTCGATCGTCATTCCGATCCCCTCTGAGGAGAGCTGCTGGTGACGCCGCTTCTCTATGCGCATCGTGGATTGTGGAATCATGCGCCTCAGAACTCCGTTGCGTCCATCCGTGCAGCGATCGAAGCTGGTGCCGACGGAGTCGAGGTCGATCTCCGTCTGACATCGGACTATCAGATCGTGCTCTGTCACGATCCCACCTTCTTCGGTCGAGAGATTGCCGAAAGTCGCCTCGATGAACTCCAGCGCCTCGCACCACCGCCACTTAGGCTCGCGACGCTCAAGGAGGCCTTCGGTCAGCGCCCCCAGATCCGAACCAATCTCGAGATCAAACCCCAGCTCGTCGATCGTGCGGGATTCATGGTCGACGTGGCGTATGCGGAGATCTCTTCGATCTGGCCACAAAAGGACATTGCCCGTTTCGTAGAGGTGTCCTCCTTCCAAGAGGCCATCATCGAGCAGTTCGCAGTTTCGTATCCGGAGGTTCCCCGGTTTCTGCTCGTCGATCGCTATACGTCGGTGGCAAAGAAGATCGCGACGGCGAAGTCGCTTGGTTGTGTGGGTATCAACCTCGAGTGGACGAGGGCGACCCGAAGCAATCTGCGACGCGCGGCCGATCACGGGTTGCTCGTTGGGGTCTGGACGGTTGATTCGCCTCGACGAGCACAGAGTTTAAGTTACTCGCCGGTAAGTCATATAATCACCAATAAAGTTGTTCAGCTACGCAAGGTACTCCCGCCGAACGGTCGGAGTTGAGCGTCCATTCGGAGGGCATCAGAAATGAACATTGCGGTATGCGTCAAGCAGATCCCGGATCCGTCGGGGCCACAGCGACTTGATCCATCCACGAAGAACTTGGTCCGTGACGGCAAACTCATCATGGACGAGTCGGACTCCTATGGCGTAGAGATGGCGCTCCAGCTTGCGGAGGCTGCCGGCGGCGGTGAGGTGAGACTCGTCTCCATGGCACCCTCGAACGAGACCTCCGGACTTCGAACGGCGTTGGCGATGGGTGCTGCGAAGGCGACGCTCGTGAGCGATGTCAGCGCGTTGTAGCCGATTGCGATGGCCGAG
>JBMFXL010000384.1:0-1829 GCA_049964275.1 Acidimicrobiales bacterium
CCAGGTCGTGGTTCACACGTAAATGAGCGTGCATTAAACCCGGTGCGGTTCAGGGCAACAATGCCCTGGCCGAGTCGCTCCGAGTAGCGAATGCTCAAAAGTTGAACGGGCTCAACCGGTGGAAGCACTGGCGAAGCGAGGTTACTAAACACCGAAGGTGTGGATGTGCACCAAGTTCGAGACGAGATAGAAGGGCTCGTTGCGAACATATGCATGCTGGTCAGCGACCCCAAGCGCCTAATGGTCATCTGGACTTTTTCAGATGGTTCTCTCAACATCGCCGAGATCTCCGCGGCACGATCGCTTCCGGCGTGTAACGTCAGCCAACACTCCGCCGTCTTGCGCACAGGGGCTCGTCGATACCGAACGCAGAGGTACATCGACCTACTCCACACTGCGATACCCACGCCTCGGCGATGCCGTCGATACCTCACGCTACGTTCTGCGCGAAGAGATTGAGCGCCGAAAGGGCGTGGTCGGAGCGGCAAGAAGGGATCCTTGGGATCGCTCTTCGGTTACCTGTGGCTCGACACGGCGAACGATCGGACTTAGCGTCTTGCGCTTGGCGTCCGAGAGAATTCGACACGACGATGTGCTTCGACCTCGACCGCAGCAACGGCTCATCTCGTCGAAAGTACTGAGATCCAGCGTCTACCCACTCACCTTGAGTTCGCCGTTCAAATAGCGCTCCCCGAGATCGCAGGTTCCTCGAGCAAACGTCGGACCGAGCTCCCGAGCGAACGCTGCGGACTGATGCGTGCCGATCCAGCCCAAGAGCAATAGGCGTCGCATCAGTATGAAGGTCCAGGTCTCCGCCACATCTTGTGGTGCAAGCGGAGCAATACTGCGGTATCCAGTGATCCACGCGTCGATCAAGCCGGGAACGAGCGGGCTATCTTCGATAAACGACACTGCTGCCGCAAGGTCGTAAAGGAACCACGACCATCCACAGTCATCGAAGTCGAGAACAGTAATGTCGCCCGATGAACTCCACAGCAAGTTGGAGAATCGCAGGTCGGCATGGATGAGTCCGAAACGGTCCGGACCTCGTCCGAAAGATCCCAACCTCGAGAGCAGGCGCTCTTGGACACGCCTCAGCAGCGCGGCCTCCTCCTCACCGACTCCTACCCCGCAATCCCACCTACCCCACCGTGCGTTCGGACCGAATGCAGCCTCCTCGTCCCATCGAAAACGCTGGAAACCCGGGGGGATTTTCCATTCTCGCGCGTGACGATGGAGGATCGCCGAGAGCGCGCCGAGTTTACCATAGGCATCTGGGGGTGACTCCGGGGGGAGCGCCTCTCCTTCAGCAAACTCGAACATCACACAGTGTGTGACGCGATCTTCACCTGACGAAACCGTGGTGACGGCCTCGCCCCTTCTATTCGACACGACGGTCGGTGTGCGAATACCTTCATCTCGAACAAGTGCAGCGGTCCACTGGAGCTCTGAGATGATCTCGAGGTACCCATGGTATCCCTCGCGATGCACCCGCATCACCCTCTTCGTACCGTCCGACAGGATCACGAGAAAGGTCGAGTTTTCAGAGACCTCAATCAGTGCTATCGAGACATTCTCTGTGTCCTCATAGTTTCTCAACGCTGCCCGACAAGCCACTTCCGCCCTTGTCGCTGTGGTCATTAGATTGGCTGGTTCAAGTCCTGCCAGGTTCGTGAGGTCTCCACCTGCGGCCACCGACCCCTGTCCCGCAAGGTCGTCTTGAGACATCCGCACAGTTCAGTCAGATTCGACATCTGACTTATGGGTGACGCCAGCTGCATCGAACGTCGCCATCTCCGAAGCGATTCGAGCTGCAGCTTGTAGGAGTG
>JBMFXL010000385.1:0-1823 GCA_049964275.1 Acidimicrobiales bacterium
GCGAATTCCCATCAGGCCGGCCGGACTCGGTGACACCGGCTCGATTCGTCCCGGAAGGTAGATCTCCTCAAACTCCTTTGCGAGTCCACAGAGATCGAGTTGCTCTCCGAGTCCGAGTTCGTCTACGACCCGCTCTGCAACCGAGAGCTGTCCCCGTCCACCATCTACCACTAAGAGATTTGGGGGATACGCGAAGCGCTTGGTTGTCCCTTGAGAATCATCCGGCTCGACAAGCCGCCGGAGCCGCCGTCGGAGCACCTCCTCCATCGCGGCGAAGTCGTCGTTCTGGGGCGTAGAGACTTTGAACCTCCGGTACTCCGAACGTCGAGGCATCCCGTCCTCCATAACCACCATCGAGCCCACATATTTGGTGCCTTGGAGGTGGCTCATGTCATAGCACTCGATCCGAAGCGGGGCGAAACGGAGTGACAGATGCTCTTGTAAGGCCCGAAGCGAACGAGCGCGAGCGTTATGATCGCTCGCACGCCGAAGCCGGTGACGCTTGAACTCCTCCTGTGCGTTCTTCTCTGCCATCTCCCTCAATCGGACCTTGGACCCGCGCTGAGGTACCGACACCTGGACCCGTCCCCCTCGGCGCTCCCCAAGCCACGACTCAACGACCTCCCGGTCGCCAGGCCCCTGCGGCAGATAGATGCGCGGAGGAATCTCGACGAGCGCATCTCCATAGAACAGCTCGACGAGACGCTCGACGAACTCGGAGGGCTCGAGCTCCTCGACGCGATCGACGATGAGTCCGTTCCGGCCCACCAACCGGCCGTTGCGGATGTGGAAGATCTGCACCGCAAACTCGAGCTCATCTCCTACGTAGCCGACGAGATCGAAGTCCTCACCGGAGAACGAGACCACCTCTTGGCGCTCAGAGGCGCGCCGAACGGCCTCCAGTCGATCTCGATAGCGCGCCGCGACCTCGAAGTCGAGGCGCTCGGCGGCAGCATTCATCGCGGACTCGAGACGCACGAAGACACCCTGGGTGTCACCGCGGAGAAACCGCGACATCTCCTCGACGTAGCCTGAGTACTCCTCCGGGGTGATCGCCTCAATACATGGGCCTGAACACCGATCGATGTGATACAGAAGACATGGCTTGCCGAGCTTTTGATAGGTCGAGAACTTCGAGTCCGAGCAGGAGCGCAGCGGAAAGGTTCGCTGTAAGAGATCAACCGTCTCACGTATTGCATGGGTGTGGGGATATGGACCGAAGTAGCGAACCCCTTTGCGTCGCTTGCCTCGTACGACCTGTGCACGGGGCCACTCGTCCATGACGTTGAGCGCAATCATCGGATAACTCTTGTCATCGCGCAGCTTCACGTTGTAACGGGGCCTGTGCGTCTTGATCAAGTTGTACTCGAGGACGAGCGCCTCGACGTCACTGCCTACTTGGATCCACTCGACCGAATGCGCAGCCTGCACCATCGCGTAGGTCTTCGCGTCGAGTCCCGAAGGTGCGCCGAAGTAGTTCGCAAGTCGCGCGCGAAGCGATTTCGCCTTACCGACGTAGATGATACGGCCCTGCTCATCCTTGAACTGGTACGAGCCAGGAGCATCGGGGATTTCCGAAGGTGACGGGCGATGCGCAAGCATGATCGACCTGACTAGCCCTTCGGGACGAGCAACGGTGCGAGATAGCGACCAGTGTGGCTCGATGGGTCGGCCGCGACCTGTTCAGGCGTACCCTCAGCGAGCACGAGGCCACCTCCATCACCACCCTCCGGCCCAAGGTCGATGACATGATCCGCGGTCTTGATGACATCGAGATTGTGCTCGATCACCACCACCGTGTTGCCCTGTTCAACAAGCGAATG
>JBMFXL010000386.1:0-1822 GCA_049964275.1 Acidimicrobiales bacterium
AGCGCATGCCGCGCGTAATCGCCAGGTTGATCTCGATAAGGGCTTCAGTAGGAGGGCCGACCGTCAAGTAGGAGTCGGTCGGAATTCCGTGCGGGATTGCACGAACACGCTCAGGATTGACAGCGAAGTACTCAATGACCTCTGCACGAATTGCTTCTGACGGAGTGTGGACGAAGGCTCCACGTCGAATCGCACGCCGAATTGCGTCAGGAAATCGACGCACTTGCGGAAGGCACATCTCGGGAAAGTGGACGGGAGTGAGGTCATGTACCGTCACTATCGCCTTTCCCCACTGAGTCGGAGGTACCACAAAGTTCGTGCCGTGCACGATGTCATGGCGGCCGATCAAGAAGTCGATCGGAGGAAAGTTCGCCCTCGCCCAACCTTCATGAAGCGGACGAGCCGGAAGCGGGCGATCAATGAATTTGACGTCCGAGGGGAGCAGTTGGCGAAGTCCGTGGCGCTGGCGCCAACTCACCGCAAAGGCATCGATTGCCAAGCCTTGGGCCGGCAACGCACCAAGCAATCCGAAGACAAATTCGCCGATACCACTACGCGGCCCAAGTAGGGGTGTGGCATCGACGGCGACCCTCACTTGCGCTCCAATCTACGAACTCGGACGCAATGATCCTAAGTGACGGACGCGCTCTTTAGGGTTTGGAGAGTGATCTGTGTACTAGCGGGCGGCGTTGGCGCCGCAAAGTTGCTCCGTGGCTTCGAACTCCTCGGACTCAACGAAGAGGTCGTCGCAATCGTCAATACTGGCGACGATGACGAGTTCTACGGCCTTCATATCTCCCCCGATCTCGACAGCGTGACCTATGCGCTCGCAGGGCTCTCCAACGATGAACTCGGATGGGGAGTTCGCGACGAGTCATACCGCGCAATGGAGATGCTCGGTCGTCTTGGTGATGACGCCTGGTTCACCCTCGGTGATCGAGACCTAGGCACCCACCTCTATCGCACGCGCCGCCTACAAGAAGGTGCGCATCTAAGCGAGGTTGCCGATGAAATACGGCTCGCCCATGGGATACGCACCTCGATCGTTCCTATGTCCGACACGCCGGTGCGCACCATGGTTCGGGTGACCACAACCCCAGAGTCAGCAGACGAGATGACCTTGAGGTTTCAGGAATACTTCGTCAAGCATCGCCATCAGCCTTGGGTTCGCTCCGTAAGTTATGAAGGCGCGGAGGGTGCTCATGTCCCTGAGCGAGCGATTATCGCGCTGCAACAGGCAAGACTCGTCGTCATCGCACCATCCAATCCCGTGCTCTCGATCGGACCACTTCTGGCGATCAACGAGATTCGCACGAGATTGGTCGAGCGACGGGACTCTGTCGTGGCGGTCTCCCCTCTCATTGGAGACCACGCCTTGAAGGGACCCGCAGATGCCAACTTGCGAGCGCTCTTTCACGAGTCGACCTCAGCAACGGTCGCGAGCTTCTATCTCGAACTCTGTCGTCACATATTGATCGATCCGAGGGACGCGCCTGCGGCGAACGTGATACAAGCACTCGGAGTGGACGTACACACGACACCCACGATCATGCAGTCCGACGATGACAAAATTGCTCTCGCCCGCTGGCTTGCAGAACATCGATGAGCGGCGACGAACTTCGTATCATTCCCGTTCGAGGAATCCCCGAGATTTCCGAAGGTGACGATCTTGCGGAAATCGTCTCAGCCTGTGTCGAACTCGAGGACTTCGACGTCGTCGTCGTCACCCAGAAGGTCGTCTCGAAGGCGGAGGGCAGGGTCGTGCACCTTGCCGAGGACGACCTCGAAGGATTTGGACGCCTCGTCGCCACTGAGTCACGAC
>JBMFXL010000387.1:0-1807 GCA_049964275.1 Acidimicrobiales bacterium
GTGGTGCGCTGGCTTGCGGGAATGCGTGAGAACGCCGATCGTCCCATGAGCGTGAGCGTCCCAAGCGAGGAATCTCAACGAACAGGGGAGTCGATATCGAGGGTCAATCAAGCCTCGGCCACCGCCATGAGGAAGTTCCAGCTCCTCGAGCAGCTGCTTCCCTATCTGCAGTCCGTAAGAAGCTCCAGTCTCTCGGAGCTCGCGCGGAGAAGCGGTATCAACGAGGCGGAACTTCTCGATCTTCTCGAAACCGCGGCGCTCTGCGGATTGCCGCCATATGGGCCCGATAATCTCTACGAGGTCTTGGTCTCCCCTGAGGAGAACTTGGTCGAGGTGTCGATGTTGGAGTCGGCGATTGCTGAGCCTCGGAGGCTCGAGTACGCCGAGGCAGTCGCGTTCCAAATCGCCTACAAATTCATCCGGCCGCTCCTCGTCGATGCCGCTGAGAGCCTTGATACTGCCTATCAGAAGATCCAGAACGCGGTGGGGAAGTACCTCTCGGCCGTGGAGGTGGTCGATGTGTCGATCGAGATGCCACCGTCGCTCGGCGTGCTGAGGACGGCGGTGTCGGAGGGCCGCACGATCCGCTTTCGTTACGCGTCAGCGCACTCAGGCGAGGTCCGGGAACGCGTCGTCGATCCGCTCGCGCTGCGCTTTCACGAACAGTACTGGTACCTTGTCGGAGTTGATCGTGAGTACATGGACCTCCGAACCTATCGTCTTTCTCGCATCGCAGAAGAGCCGGTCATTGAGGACGTATTCGAGTCGGGCGAACTCCATCGACTTGGCCTTGCGCAGGCCGTGACGTTTCGCTTCCCTGACGAAGGCGTCACCATTCGATTCGCCGTTGACCTCACCGGGAGTCGTATCTTGGAGCAGGTTGCAACCGGTGCCTATGTAAGTTCGCCCTCGATCGATGGCTACTCCGTGGTCGAGCTCTCGTCTCGAGATGATCGTTGGCTCGCCAAAGTGGTGCGTGCGTGTGGTCCGCACGCCTGGCCACTCGTGGATGAGCAGGGCTTCGGAGAGATCCAGCGTCGATCTGCCGAGGAGCTCCTTCCGCGATATCGTTAGGTGATTCAATCGGGATGCGATCCCCTCGAGGAGGAACGAGGGAGGGATCATGGCCCGAATGACGCGAATCATGCGAAGTTCGCTCGAGTATTACGCGCGGAGCGAACTCGATGAGCCCCTTTCCGGCGAGCTCTGGGGGCGCAGATACGACGGAACGTCAGTTCGGTTGGAAGATCCCGACGAGGGTGTTCGGGTGCTGATGGAGGAGCTCTCAGAGGCATCGGGAGTACGTCGACGAATTGCGGTACTCGACCTCACCTTTGCGGCGCCGAAGTCGGTTTCTGTGCGATGGGGGCTTGGGGCCGCCTCGGACGCGACTCAGATAGAGACCGCACACCGAGAAAGCGTCGCGCGTGCGCTGTGGTATTTGCGCACTACCGACCTTGGGAAACTCGACCACCAGAGCAACCCACATGGCGTGCTCGGACTTGCCTACGTGGCGTTCACCCATCGGCTTTCTCGTGATGGCGATCCCCATCTTCACGATCATGTGGTGGTGATGAACGCCGCCCGATTCGAAGAGCTTGGCATGCGTACGCTTGACCTTGCCAGAGTCGCAAGCGTGCTCCCCATGCTCGAGGTGGTCTACCGTGCTGAGCTCCAACGGAGCCTCCGTCGGGAGCTCGGTATCGAACTGGTCGGCCGTCAACTCGGGTCACTGCAGATCATGGGTCAATCCGAAGCCCTCACGACCGCCTTCTCCTCTCGGAGGGAAGCGATCATGAGCGCGTCC
>JBMFXL010000388.1:0-1803 GCA_049964275.1 Acidimicrobiales bacterium
CGAGCAGCCGCTTGAGACGGTTATTTCGGTTGATCACGCGGCGATAGAGATCATTGAGATCGGAGGTCGCAAATCGCCCACCATCGAGCTGAACCATCGGACGAAGATCCGGGGGGATCACCGGCACGAGGTCGAGGATCATTGCTCGTGGGTCGTTCACCCGTCGACCATCCTCGTCACGAGCATTGAACGCGGACACGATCTTGAGCCGCTTGATCGCCTTCTGGCGACGCTGGGCGGATAGCGGACGCTTCGACTCCGAGGGCTCGATGAGCTCGCGTAGCTTTTGCTCTTCCTCGTCAAGGTCGATGTGCTCAATCAGGCGACCAATCGCCTCCGCGCCCATCCCTCCTTCGAAGTACTCACCGTAACGATCCTTGAGCTCACGCCAGAGCAGTTCATCTTCGATGATCATGCGGGCATGAAGGTCCTTGAACTCATCGAACGCACGACGCAAAAGCTCGATCCGAGCAGTATGTCGTTCTCGCACGAGTGCGAGTTCCTTCTCTCCCGTACGCTGACGAGCCTTGATCTCCGAGTCCTTGGCACCCTGTGCCTCAAGGGCCGCGATCTCTTCTTCCAGTACCTGCATACGGCGCTCGAGGTCGAGGTCACGCTCCTTCTCGAGTTCGTCCCGCTCAAGGAGATACTCCGACTCAAGATTCGGAAGGTCCTCGTGACGACGATCCACGTCAACATGGGTTACCAAATTGGCCGCGAAGTAGATCACCTTCTCAAGCTGCTTCGCCTTGAGTTCGTCCTTCGGCGATGTTCCCATCAACAGGTAAGCCAGCCACGACCTGGTGCCACGAAGGTACCAGATGTGCACCACCGGAGCAGCGAGTTCGATGTGGCCCATGCGCTCACGCCGAACCTTGGCTCTCGTCACCTCGACGCCACAACGCTCGCAGATGATTCCCTTGAAACGGATCCTCTTGTACTTACCGCAGTAGCACTCCCAATCGCGGGTCGGTCCGAAGATCTTCTCGCAGAAAAGGCCGTCCTTCTCGGGACGAAGGGTGCGATAGTTGATGGTCTCGGGCTTCTTTACTTCACCGTGAGACCATGTCCGAATGTCATCCGCGGTTGCCAGGCCGATCTTGAGCTGCTCAAACAGGTTGAGATCCAACATCTACAAGCCCCTCTCGTTCTTGCGCATCGTGTCGTCGTAGTCGTAGGCTCGCTCCGGGCGGGAAATGTCGATCCCAAGCTCCTCGACGGTTCGGAAAGCCTCCTCGTCGAGCTCTCGGATGTGAATTTCCTCGCCGCTGTTCGAAAGCACTTCGACGTTCAAACACAGCGACTGCATTTCCTTGATCAATACCTTGAAGCTCTCAGGGATACCCGGCTGAGGAATGTTCTCGCCCTTGACGATCGACTCATAGACCTTGACACGTCCAGGTACGTCATCGGACTTGATCGTGAGGAGTTCTTGGAGCGCGTACGCGGCACCATAAGCTTCGAGCGCCCACACCTCCATCTCTCCGAAGCGCTGACCACCGAATTGCGCCTTACCACCAAGGGGTTGCTGGGTGATCATCGAGTACGGACCGGTCGAACGCGCATGGATCTTGTCATCGACAAGGTGCGCAAGCTTCAGGATGTAGACATAACCGACCGAGATCTTGTTGTCGTAAGGCTCTCCAGTGCGCCCGTTGAAGAGCGTCACCTTGCCATCATCGCCCACAAGACGTCGTCCATCGGCCGAATCGGGATTCAGATCATTGAAGATCGCCTTCATCGTCAGATGCTTACCGGACTTGTCCTCCTCGTCCCAGTGGGCACCGTCGAACACCGGAGTCG
>JBMFXL010000389.1:0-1787 GCA_049964275.1 Acidimicrobiales bacterium
GCAATAGCCAATACCACAGAGGAAACCGATCCACGTCTTGGGTGATCCCTGAAGGAGGCCACGTGCAAATGCATACGGTGCGAAGGTCGAAAACAGTGCTGCGCCACAAAAGAGCACCGCGGCTCCAACCATTCGGATCGGTTCGTACGATGTGACAAGACTTACCATCAAGGGAAGCTCGTGCACCTCCCAGATTGCGATACCGGCGTACACGAACACGGGGTGTCTTTGCACTCTTCGGATGAGTCCGGCACCCATCAGACCACTGAGTATCGGCACGGTGACTGCGAGAATTGTTACTAGGTCGTAAGAGAGCGCGCTTAGATGGATGACGTGCATTGACGCTCCGCTGCGATGGAACAGTGAGTGACCCGACCATACCACAGCTCGACTCATCGATTGACCACACTCAGTTGACAGAGTCGCAACTGAAGCCACCCTAAGGCCGGGGAGAGCTCTGGGGGCCGCGATGCCCACGTTGCATTGCGCAACGTCATGCCAGCGCGGATAACTTGGCCAGGTTATGATTCGACAGCGTTCCGGTTGGCGAGCCTCAAGACCACTCATTGATCGGCCACCTAAGATCGAGCGCCTCCTCTGGACCACCTGGGTCATTGGCATCGTCGCCCTCTTGGGCGTACTCCTCGGACTTCAGTCCTTACACGGCGGACACCTCGGAGCGCTCGCCGAGTACGACGACGGCGTGTACTTCGACGCGTCTATTGCCTTGGTGCACGGAATTGCGCCCTACCGAGACTTCGTACTCCTCCAGCCACCTCTGATCACAGTCTGGCTCGCGCCGTGGGCCGCCATTGGTTCGGTGACCTCACAAGCCTTTGGATTCGAACTCGCACGTCTCGCAACCGATGTGGTGCCACTCGTGAGCGTGCTCCTCGTTGCGCTGGTCACGCGCCATCGGGGTCTCACTCGTTCATTGGTTGCGACCGGCACCACCGCGTTGTCGATCGGCACGATTCATGCGAGCCAGACCGTACTCATCGAGCCGTACCTGGTGGTGATGTGCCTCGGGGGGCTCCTTGCCCTGGGTATTGGGCAGCGTCACTCGCCATCGAACGCTCGAGTGGCCTTCGCTGGAGTACTCTTCGGCCTCGCGGGTGCGACCAAGGTCTGGGCGATCATTCCGGTAGCTGTCCTGCTTTGGCGGATGCCGGATGCCACTGCTACTAAGCGGATTCGATTCAGTGCGGGAGTCGCACTTGGCTTTCTCATAGGAGCGGGACCCTTCATCCTCCTCGCACCACAGCGCGCCATTTTGGACTTTGTCATCACTCAAGCCATCCGTGGACCAAGTGGGATGGACCTACCTGCGCGCCTGGCCGACCTCGCCGGCTCACACCTCCTCGTCCTCCTGGCCGGGCTTCGGAGCCCTCTCGGCGCGATCACGGCGGTAATCGTCGTGCTCGGCGGCGCGGTAATGGTGGTCCGCGCGATGAAGGGAAACACCGTACAACTCAGCACGCGCGAGGAAGATCGCCTCCTTCGCACCCTCGCGGGGGTCGTCGGTATCATCCTGGTCGCCACCCCCGCGTACTATTACCACTACTCAGCATTCTTCGCACCCTTTCTGGGTCTCGCCCTCAGCACGCTTCCGCAACCGACCCCCCTACGACCAACATCAGAGACCGGCTCTTCTCGAACAACGCATCAAGGGCGAGCTTTCCTTATGCACGCACTCGTAGCGGTGTTGGTCGCGGGATATCTCGCGGGAGACGTCGTCGGTGTCGTCCGTCCCGTGGTCGAGAACCGACCGGTGCCCACCCGACCAG
>JBMFXL010000390.1:0-1784 GCA_049964275.1 Acidimicrobiales bacterium
CGAGTTGCGAGAGCAGATGACTTCTGAGCCTCGCAAGCTCCTCACTGAGGCTGCGCTCGTGCGCGCGGAGCGCCTCGAGCTTCTTCGGCAGCTCTCCTGGGGTCCCTCGAAGCTGCGTCGCAAGATTGTTAAGGAGCGCCTCTTCCTCCTGAATGTACTTGAGTGCAGCCTCCCCAGTGAGCGCTTCAATTCGCCGCGTGTTCGCTCCGATGGAGGCTTCGCTCACGATCTTGAGCGGTCCGACCATGCCGAGTCGATGCACATGGGTGCCACCGCAAAGCTCAACTGACGCGCTACCAGCCTTGACGACTCGCACGACATCCCCATATCGATCACCAAAGAAGGCAATGGCACCAGAAGAGAGCGCCTCTTCGCGATCCATCTCCTCCACCACGACGTCGGAGTCGCTCAGAATCTCGTGATTGACAAGGTCCTCGACCCGATTGCGCTCGTCTTGTGTAAGCGGAGAGAAGTGCGTAAAGTCAAATCGAAGACGCTCCGGCGCGACCAGCGAACCTTGTTGCTTCACATGAGGGCCAAGCACCGAGCGAAGCGCCCAATGCAGGAGATGCGTACCCGTGTGGTTACGGCGGCTCCCGTCCCGTGCGATCCGGTCAACCCCGAGTCGGACCAACGAGCCAACCACAGGTGACCCTTCGAGGTCGGTGACGACGTGACAGTACAGCCCGGGGAGCACCGCCTTGGTATCGATCACCTTGGCCTTAAACGCCTGGCCAATCACCATACCGATGTCACCAACCTGGCCACCACCCTCGGCATAGAAGGGCGTGCGGTCGA
The DNA here is from genome assembly GCA_049964275.1 of Acidimicrobiales bacterium. GTDB lineage: Bacteria > Actinomycetota > Acidimicrobiia > Acidimicrobiales > Acidimicrobiaceae > JAJYZP01. Next base: position 799 of record JBMFXL010000390.1, read on the forward strand.
AGAACAGTTCCTTTGTGTCCTCCTCCGCGTCGAGCACCGCGAGCAGTCGGCCTTCATCTTCCACCCGGTCATAGCCAGTAAAGGTCGTCTGCCCATGTTCGTCGAGGATCTCAAGATAACGCGGGTGCCGAGGGGACGCCTTGGCCCCACCGAGTCCAGCACTCCTCGAAAGTTCGCGTGCGTTCTCCATCTCACGAGCAAAACCGTCGAGATCTACCTGCACACTTCGCTCTTCAGCAATCTCTTTCGTGAGCTCAATGGGGAACCCAAAGGTGTCGTGCAGCCGAAACGCGACTTCGCCAGAGATGGCGGCGTCTGAGACGTGCGACTCAAAGATACCAAGGCCAACCTTGAGTCGCTCGCGGAATGCTCCTTCTTCACGTTCTATCACCGACGCAATGTAGTCAGCCTGGGAGGACAGCTCGGGATATTGCGCGCCCATGGTCCCGACGACCGCCTCGACAAGCTTCGCGCCGAAGGGATCGGCCGCACCGAGCATGTAGCCACGGAGGACACACCGACGGATCATCCGCCTGAGCACATAGCCGCGACCTTCGTTGGTAGGAAAGACGCCATCGGCAACCAAAAACGACATCGATCGTGCGTGATCCGCCATGATACGAAGCGCGACATCGGAGTCATGGGACGCGCCGTATCGCGTCTTGGTGACCGAACTTGCAGTCTCGAGGATGGGCATCATGAGGTCGGTCTCGTAGACCGAATCTCGTCCCTGGAGAAGCGGCACGATCCGCTCGAGTCCCGCACCGGTATCGATGCAGGGCTTGGGAAGTCGGTGGAGCTCGCCAGCACCATCGCGATCGTACTGCATGAAGACCAGGTTCCAGATCTCCAAGAAACGATCGTCGCCACCGAACGCGGGGCCGCCATCCTCACCGAAGGCAGGACCTTTGTCGTAGAAGATCTCCGAACACGGCCCACAAGGGCCCGTATCGGCCATCTGCCACCAGTTGTCCTCGTCGAGCCGC
>JBMFXL010000391.1:0-1765 GCA_049964275.1 Acidimicrobiales bacterium
GCGTGACCGCTCGCGATGCGGTTCCAGACGATCGCCGCAAGGTCCCATCACTGCATGGCCAGGAGCAGATCACCGCGCGTGTCCTCGTCGAGCTTGCCACATGTTACGACACGCTTCGCGCCATGAAGTCCATGGAGGAACTCCAGTGTCGGAGGATCCCGCTCCCCGAACATGCGCTGCTTCGCGCCCCTCAGCTCGAGGGAGACATTGCGTCGCTCGAACGCCTTGGACTCCTGGGCGCGTCACTGTGGCGCGAGGACGAACCTCTACGATGACTACGTGCTCGATTATCATCTCCACCTCTGGCCCCACGGGAGCCCTGACCACGCACCCACCCTCGACGAACTTGCGAAGTTCTGTGAACTCGCCCAGCGAGCCGGGGTCAAAGAGATTGCGCTGACCGAGCATCTCTTTCGATTTCGACAGGCCGATGCGGTGCTTGGTCGATACTTCCGACGCTTTCCCGCAACTCCGATGCGAGACCTGATGGAGCAGTATTGGCAGGAACATGCGCGTGCAGACCTCGACCAGTACGTGGAGATGGCGGTCGCGGCGAAGCGTGCGGGCCTACCCCTCAAAGTCGGTCTCGAGGTCGACTACTACGAGGACCATATGGACCAGGTGAAGGAGTTACTCGCTCCTTATCCGTTCGACGTCTTGTTGGGCTCGGTGCACTGGATCGATGATTGGCCGTTCGATCATGTGAGCGACCCAGAGGTCATTGCCGCATGGGATCGTTACGGGGTCGAGCCCGCGTGGCAGGCGTATACTCGTGCGCTCGAGGAGCTTGCTGATTCTGACGCGATCGATGTACTCGCGCATCCAGACCTGATCAAGATCATGGGTCATCGCCCCGAAGTACCAGATGAGTACTATCACCGCATGGCGGAGGCGGCAGCGAACGCCGGGATTGCCGCAGAGGTCTCCACCGCAGGATGGCGCAAGCCGGTGAATGAGATCTACCCAGCGCCAGCGTTACTCGACTATTTCTTCCGTTATGGTGTGCCGATCACGACCGCGACCGACTCCCATGGCACAGGACACATTGGATTCAGGATGGATGATTCGAGGGCATACGTTCGCGGTGCCGGGTATGAGGTGCTGGTCGCCTTCGAAGCGCGCTCGCCGTACTCGGTGACGATCGAGGGATAATGACCGAATTGGTCGCCCCTGAGCAGCTGGTCGTTGCGCTCGAACCGAGTCAGCGAGAGTACCTTCGCGAGCTGTCGAGACGGTGGGGATTTCTCTCCGACCTGTGCTTCTCCGATCTGCTCGTTTATCTTCCGGTTCCTGCTGAGGACGCGTTCATCGTGGTGAGCCAGGTTCGCCCTGCGACCGCCCAGACCGTGCATCTCGGAGACCTTGTCGGAAGGCGCTATGAGGCCTCGGAGGTGCCAGCGGTCGCGTCGTCGTATCGATCTGGCGGCTTCGCGTTCTCTGAGTGGGTCGATCAGGCCTCCTCCCACATGGTGGTCTCCCACGCGATCCCCCTTCGTGCAGGGGGTAGCCCCTTTGGTGTGCTTGCGCGTGACTACATGCTGAATCCCCAACGGATCCAAGGTGAGCTCGAATCCACCTATCTGATGATCTTCGAGCGGTTTGCCCGGATGATCCTCGAAGGGGAGTACCCCTACCAGAGCGACGAATCCGGTGGCATTCCGCGAGTTGGGGATGGCGTGGTGTTGCTCGATGTCGACTTCGGTGTCACCTTCTTTTCACCTAACGCAGTCAGTGCCATTCACCGTCTGGGATGTCAGTCTCCCTC
>JBMFXL010000392.1:0-1760 GCA_049964275.1 Acidimicrobiales bacterium
GTTCACGGTTCTACGGATCGCACACCGGCGCAGCTTGGTTAGTACTTCTTGGCATCGCATTGGTGATCGTGACCTTGTTGGGGTATCGAACGTTTCAGGTCGTCGCGGGAGATTTCCCGTACTCGAACTGGGCATTCGCCTCGCACGGTCTTGCTTCGCTCTTCGGGGGTCTCTCTTCCTCGACTGCGTACACCCTTGAATCGGTTTTCCTTGTGGGCAATGTCGCTGTGATCATGGCGTTTCTCGTGTTTGTAGCGTATTCGAAACACCTTCACATCTTCGTAGCGCCGCTGAATGTCGCCTTTGCTCGGCGACCGAGTGCACTCGGCGGTCTGGGAACCACACCTGATCTGGATCCCGAAAAGCTCGAAGAGGATACGGTCTTCGGCGTAGGAACGGCGAAACAGCTTTCTTGGAAGCAGATGCTTGACCTCGTGACGTGTACGGAGTGTGGAAGGTGTCAGGAACAGTGTCCTGCTTGGAACACCGGTAAGCCCCTCTCGCCGAAGTTGGTCATCATGGACCTCCGCGAGCACCTGTTTGCGTCTGCTGGCGCATTGATGGGTTCAGGCGAATCAGCGAGCACGTTGCCGAATATCGTGCCAGACGTCATTTCAGAGGATGTGTTGTGGTCGTGCACCACCTGCGGAGCGTGTGTCGAGGCGTGTCCTGTGGATATCGAGCATGTGGACACCATCGTGGATATGCGACGGTACCAGGTACTGATGGAGTCGTCGTTTCCGACCGAGGCCGGACTCATGCTTCGGAACATTGAGAACCAAGGTGACCCGTGGGGTCTTGGGGGATCTCGTCGCCTCGATTGGACTCAGGGACTCGAATTTGAGATACCGGTTGTCGATGGACCCATACCTGCCGAAATCGAGTATCTCTTCTGGGTTGGCTGTGCCGGAGCACTCGATGAGCGCGCTCGGCGGGTGACCCAGAGCATTGCGCGACTTCTCCATCAGGCCGACATCTCCTTTGCCGTGCTGGGCGCGCAGGAGAGCTGTACGGGTGACCCAGCTCGCCGTCTCGGCAATGAGTACCTCTTCCAAATGCAAGCCATGACCAATGTGGAGACGTTGAATGCCGTAGGTGCGAAGAAGATCATCGCGTCGTGCCCCCATTGCTTCAACTCATTGGCGAACGAATACGGAGGACTGGGTGGATCCTATGAAGTGATCCACCATACGCAGATGCTCGAGCATCTCGTCCAGAGTGGAAAATTGAACCCGCGCAAGAGTTTCGCCAAAAAGGTGACCTATCACGATCCCTGCTATCTCGGCCGTCACAACAAGGTCTATGACGAGCCTCGAGGAGTCTTGGACTCGGTGCCAGGCGTGCAATCGGTGGAGATGCATCGACATCGTGAGCGAGCGTTTTGTTGCGGAGCAGGTGGTGCTCGAATGTGGCTCGAGGAGAACATCGGCAAGCGAGTCAACTTGGAACGCACCGATCAGGCGCTCGCGACTGAGGCAGATGTCGTCTCGACCGCGTGCCCCTATTGCATGATCATGATCGATGATGCGCTCAAGACGCGTATCGCTGAAGGAGCCGCTCGAGAAGATCAGGCGGTACTGGATGTGAGCCAGATACTCGAGCAATCCCTCGAGTAAGGAGCTCGCTACAGCCCAATTCGCTGATCGGCCTCGCGGAGTCGATGAGCGGTTGCCTCAAGAAGTCGAATCGCCATCATGGGTATGTCCTCGAGTACGGAGACGAACTCGCGTGAGGTGAGCACAAGGAGTTTGCAGGGAGTC
>JBMFXL010000393.1:0-1751 GCA_049964275.1 Acidimicrobiales bacterium
GTCGAAGTCGAACCCGAAAGTCTACCTAGTCCGAGCACAATCACAGACGTAACTCGTCCAGACCCCAGTGTCCACCGCCAATTCAATAACCTCACATCGGCTTCACAGATGCACTTGCCGCTACCGCATCATGCTTATCACGATCGACATTCGATCGACTACACGGGAAGGGAGGAGATGATGGGGATTACCATCTTCCTGCTGCTGTTCGTATTGTTCGGACTGCTGGCGGTCGCACCATTGCTTTCGGAACTGCCACGGGTCTCCCGACGAAGAAAATTCAGGATTTTCGAGCACCCCTCCAATACAAACCATCGAAGTGATGGCACCACCGAGGATCACTCTCACCAATCAGTTGCGTGATCCAACTCCCAGCGATAACATGAGCAAGTTGTCTATACAAGGGAGACATCGTGATCACGCTCATTCCGGGGCAAGTGCGCCTCAGGCAACTCCACGCGATCGCGAACACTCGCGAGACCGTATGCCTCGAAGAGAGCGCCTATTCGAAGATCATGAAAGGCCGCGAGACCGTCGACATCATTGCAAGCAGAGGCGAACCTGCCTATGGCATCAATACCGGGTTTGGACGCCTGGCCACGACGCACATCCCTCACGACCAGCTGGAGATGCTCCAACGTAATCTGGTCCTATCCCATGCTGTAGGAGTTGGCGCGCCCCTTTCGGAGTCGGTCGTGCGGGTACTAATCGCCCTGAAGGTCGCGAGCTTAGCGCACGGCAATTCTGGCGTAAGGATCGAGGTGATCGATGCGCTGATCACGCTTTTGAACTCAGGCGTAGTCCCCGAGATACCTTCCAAAGGCTCCGTCGGCGCTTCGGGAGATCTTGCGCCACTCGCCCATCTTGCCGCGGTACTCATCGGCACAGGCTGGGTACGAGCACAGGGCGAACGAATGCCGGCAGCCCAGGGTCTTTCCATTGCTGGACTCTCACCTCTCGAGCTCCAAACCAAGGAGGGTCTTGCGCTACTCAACGGAACTCAGGCCTCTACGGCGATTGCACTCACTAACCTTTTCCGAATCGACGTGCTGTTTCGTACGGGACTCGTGGCAGGGGCGATGTCGCTCGATGCAGCTGCCGGCTCGGTCGTCCCGTTCGATCCTCGCATTCACCTTCTCCGGGGCCACAAGGGCCAGATTCTCACCGCAGCTGCCCTGCGCACCCTGCTCGAGGACTCGGAGATCAACCACTCCCACCAGGATTGCGGGAAGGTACAAGATCCCTACAGCCTTCGATGTCAGCCCCAGGTGATGGGGGCCATATCCGACCAGCTTCGCTTCGTAGCCCATACGTTGTGGGTGGAGGCAAACGGCGTCACGGATAATCCTTTGGTCTTTCCCGATACCACCGAGGTACTCTCTGGAGGAAACTTCCACGCCGAGCCGGTCGCCTTCGCCTCCGATAATGCGGCCATCGCAGCCAGCGAGATCGGTGGGTTGGCTGAACGTAGAATCGCCCTGCTCATCGATGCATCCCTGTCTGGGCTACCTCCCTTTCTCGTCCGTGACGGCGGAGTGAATTCGGGCTTCATGATCGCACATGTGACCGCGGCCGCCTTGGCCTCAGAGAATAAGTCACACGCGCACCCTGCCTCGGTTGATTCATTACCGACATCAGCGAATCAAGAGGATCACGTTTCCATGGCTACCTACGCTGCTCGGCGCCTCGGGGACATCGCCGACAACGTAGGTGCGATCTTGGCGATCGAACTCCTCGCGTCCGCGCAAGGC
>JBMFXL010000394.1:0-1751 GCA_049964275.1 Acidimicrobiales bacterium
CTCGAGGAGCGCGAGATCGAACGCGATGTCACTCGATCCAAGCTCGGAGGCGACACGGCCCCAATAGGGGTCTTCGCCGAGAAACGAGCACTTGACGAGTTGAGATTCGGCGATCTTCCTTGCACCTGCCAGCGCATCTGCTTCACTTGCTGCATTGCTCACCGTAACCTTGACGACCTTGGATCCGCCCTCAGCATCCTGGGCAATCTTGTCGGCGAGCGATTGACAGACCTCCTCAATGAGAAGGGCGAACCCATCATCGGCATGGACCCCGGAGGCTCCTGAAGCCATCGCGATGACCGCATCGTTGGTCGAGGTACAACCATCAATGGTGAGGCGATTGAAACTTCGATCCACGGCATGTCCGAGCACTCGCTGAAGCTCACCAGGTTCGATGACCACGTCGGTGGTGATCACGGCGAGCATGGTCGCCATGTTCGGCGCGATCATTGCCGCCCCTTTGCCGATCGCGCCGATCGTATAGCCCGTCCCATGGCGAACCTCCACCTTGGCAAAGGTGTCGGTGGTCATAAGGGCTTCCGCTGCGGCATGACCGTGCGTCTCGTCGGAGCCAAGTCCTCCAACCGCACGAGGTACACCATCGACGAATGGCGCAATGGGCAAAGGTATGCCGATGAGGCCGGTCGCACAGACAAGCAGTCGCTCTGAAGACACCTCAAGAGCCTCCGCGAGCAGCTCGCAGGCCCTTATCGTCGTTGCCTCACCGCTCGCGCCAGTCGCCGCATTGGCGTTGCCCGATGACAAGAGCACGCCCGTCATCATGCCTGCGCTCTCCCTGAGGTGACGACGCGAGACCTGGACAGGTGCAGCCGCGGCGCGGTTCGTCGTGAATACGGCGGCCGTTGGGACCGCGCGCCGATCCTCGGTCACTACGACGGCAAGGTCACGAGCACCCGAGGCCTTGATTCCCGAAGCAACACCGTTCGCGACGAAACCCTTTGGGGCCACCACACTCATATCCAGTTCCCTTCATGTCCCAGGCCCGTTGCCTCATCGAGACCCATCACGATGTTCGCGCACTGTACGGCCTGGCCAGCGGCGCCTTTCGTCAGATTGTCAAGTGCAGAGATCACGACCACCCACCCCGTCCGGGGATCAACATCCGCCCACAGCGCAACGTTGTTCGAGTGCGCAACGGACTTCGTGTCGGGTGGCTGGTCGCTCAATCGTACGAATACCTCGTCTCGGTAGCGGTCCTCGAAGCAGCTCCGAAGTGTCGCTGCACCCTCGCCGTGCACAACGGCCTCGTGGAGCTCGGCGGTAGGTCTCAAATAGCACGTCGCCAGAATCCCACGGAACATGGGTGCGAGGTGAGGGGTGAAGAGAATCTGTGCTCCTGTATTCCGCTCGATCTCGATGGTGTGACGGTGGCGAAACAGGCCATATGCCGAGAAGTTCTCTGCAATCGCGCCGTACATCGAAGCCGCACGAAGCGTTCTACCGGCGCCTGAGACGCCTGACGCAGCGTCTACGACCACACCGACTCGCTCGGCGAGGCCTCCCTCGATCAAAGGAGCTATCGCTAGGGTCGCGGCAGTCACATAGCATCCCGCAACCGCGACCAACGGAGCTCCTGGAAGCCGTGACCGATCAAGTTCAGGAAGTCCGTAGACGGCACGTTCGAGGTAGGCAATGTTGCCATGCGGACGTCCATACCACTCCTCGTACTCAAGTGAGGTGCCAAGTCGAAAATCGGCCGCAAGGTCGATCACGTGATCGACGAGCCCTGT
>JBMFXL010000395.1:0-1740 GCA_049964275.1 Acidimicrobiales bacterium
CGATTGCATCGAGCCATGTCTGATCTGCGTTGACACCTGTGCCGGCGATTGAGATGGAGGGGAACAGCGACACTAAAAGGCACCTCCCATGGAACCAGAGAGGAGCTTGAACTGGTCGGTCAGCAGATTCGAATCCGCCTGATAGTTCAGGGTCGAGTTCTCCAAGTTGACGAGCTCGGTATTAAGCGACACATTGTTTCCGTTGGACGCTGGTGGTGCCGAAGAGGCACCGACATTCACCGCCGCCGTGGCTGAAGGAGTAGCGGCTTGAAGTGCCTGGGAGAGAGAGTTCTCAAAGCTCACCTGCGAGGCAGTAAATCCTGGGGTATCAGCGTTCGAGACGTTGTTCGCGATGACGTTCTGCTGCACGTTAAGGCCATCGAGCGCAAAGGAAAGCGCACCTACGGCGAGATTCGACATGGAACCACCTTCGAGTAGATCGAAAACTTCCGACATTGGCCATTCCCTAGCCAACCACTCGAGCGATCCATGCTCTATTGATGCTTCGGCGGCGACTCCCCGTACCTTGAGCACTAGGTAGGGGCTTTTTCGATCTCTGCCTCTCGGCCCTCGCGAATCGGCCGACGGGAAGCTAGGCTCGCGCCCGTGTCGGACTCCGCCAACCTGCTATCGGTCGAAGATGGTAACTTCGTCATCCTCGGGGATGCACTTGAGGTGGCGCGCCGGATTCCGGACCAAACCGCTCAACTCGTCTACCTGGATCCTCCTTTCAATACCGGTCAAACTCAGCGGCGAGTCTCGCTTTCGACCTTCTCCGCGCCGGACGGCGATCGGACCGGATTCGGCGGTCGACGATACCGATCCGAAATTCGCTCTCATCATGAGTACAAGGACTCCTACGACGACTACCTTGCATTCCTCCGACCGATCCTCGTCGAAGTCCGTCGAATCCTGACCCACGACGGGACCTTATATTTCCACATCGATCCCCGCGAATCGCACTACTGCAAGGTGCTCCTCGATGAGATCTTCGGAAGGGAGGCGTTCCTCAACGAGATCATCTGGGCCTACGACTTCGGTGGCAGATCCACGCGACGATGGCCACAAAAACACGACACGATCCTTGTGTTCGTTCGTACACCTGGTCACCACCACTTCTCTCAAGACGAAGTCGCGCGCATTCCCTATATGGCCCCAGGACTCGTGACTCCCGAAAAGCGTGCCCGTGGGAAGTTTCCGACCGACGTGTGGTGGCACACAATCGTTCCTACCTCTGGGAAGGAGAAGACGGGATATCCGACGCAGAAGCCGCTCGGAATTCTTCGACGAATCGTGACAGCCTCGTCCGAACAGGGAGCACTCGTGGTCGACCTCTTCGCCGGCTCCGGAACCACCGCAGTTGCCGCACAGGAGTATGGACGACGATTTCTCATGGTCGATCAGAACCCGTCCGCCACCGACATCATGCGGCAACGCCTCGCGAGCGTCCACGTCACCTCGCTTGACCTCCGGTCCCAGGATTGACCCCGAGGAATGTTCGAATTTGATTTGGCGTTCTCACATGCGGTCAACACAAGAAACGATGCAATGACATGGACGACGCAACTATCCAAACTCCCACAATCAGACTGACCAAGGGCCTTACGGCACTCCTCGCCGTCGCCACCGGGACGATCGTAGCCAATCTCTACTTCGCCCAGCCGCTCGAAGAGACCATGGCTTCGTCACTCCATTCCTCCGACTCAAGCACCTCGCTCGTCGTCGCATTCACCCAGATCG
>JBMFXL010000396.1:0-1712 GCA_049964275.1 Acidimicrobiales bacterium
AGACCCACTCACCTCCGGACTTGATGACGTCCTTGGTCCGATCGACGATCCTGAGGTAGCCCTCGCTGTCGATCGTGCCCATGTCACCCGTCCTGAGCCATCCGTCCCTGAAGGAGTCCAGACGGTCCACGTGATAGTACGAAGCGGTGATCCACGGTCCACGCACCTCGAGCTCGCCGATGGTCTCGCCATCTCGGGGCGCCACCTTGCCCGACGGATCTGTAATGCGGAGTTCGACTCCGGGGACCGCATGCCCCGCAGTCATCATGTAGCTGAGACGCTTGTCAGGATCGGTCACATGGATCGGGGGGATCGCCAAGGTGCATACCGGCGAGGTCTCGGTCATACCCCAACCCTGGATCAACTCCACCTGGTAACGATCGCGGAATGCCTCGATCATGGCTTGAGGCACGGCAGAGCCACCCGCACTGATCAACCGGAAGCTCGACATGTCGATCGGATGATCCTCGCCGTAATGCAAGAGGTCGTTCCAGATCGTGGGAACACCAGACGCGAAGGTCGGGCGCAGGGTGTTGATGATATCTGCGAGTGGCGCTGCTTGGAGGAATCGAGTCGGCATGATCAACTCCGAACCGGCCAGGAATCCACAGTAAGGAATGCCCCATGCGTTCGCGTGGAACATGGGCACGATGACAATACCCCGATCGGTCGGCGACAGACCGAGCGTCGAGGCACTGAGCAGGGACACCGAATGGAGGTAGGTGGACCGATGGGAGTAGACGACCCCCTTTGGATTCCCCGTGGTGCCAGAGGTATAGCACATGGCGACCGCGTCGGTTTCCTCTGGGTCCGGCCAGGCATACTCGGTCGGACGACCAGCGATGAGATCCTCGTAGTCGTAGCAGGGAAGTGGGATCTGCTCGCGGATCTGAGGATCTGCCTCCCCGACGATGATCAGCGCGCGAACCGTCGGCGTCGAGGGGAGCACGCGAGCCAAAAGACCCAACAGGACGCCGTCGACGATGATGATCGAGTCCTCCGCGTCGTTGATCACGTAGACCAACTGCTCCGAAAAAAGACGGACGTTCAGGGTGTGAAGCACCGCGCCCGAGCACGGGATGGCGTAGTACGCCTCAAGATGCTGGTGGTGATTGAAGCAGAAGGTTCCCACCCGGTCGTATCTCTTGACGCCGAGCTCTGCAAGCGCGTGCGCGAGCTGCGCCGAACGAGCCGCGATCTCTTCGTAGCGGTGGGTGACGGTCCGGTCACCGAGATAGGTGTGGATCGTGGCGTCGGGATAGGTCGATGCCCCGTAACGGAGAATCGAGGTGATAGAGAGATCCACCTCACCCATCGTGCTCTTCATGTAGTTCCCCCCATATGAGAACGCGTGGTGCGCTTTTGACTCAGTCTACGTCCCTTGACCTGCCAATGACAGCCACCCGAAATTCCTCCAGCCAACTCCTCCGCCTAGGCTCTCAGGCATGGACTATGACCTCGCGATCGTAGGTGCTGGGATCGCCGGAGCCTCGCTCGGCTGGCATCTTCGTGACAGTGGTCTCCGTATCGCCATGGTCGATCCCTCTCCGGGCCAGGGCGCTACCTCGGTTGCCGCTGGCATGCTCGCGCCGGGCTCAGAGGCCGAGTTTGGCGAGCCAGACATGGCACGCCTCCTCCAAGAAGCAGCGGCCTACTACCACACCTTCGCGCCCGAACTTGCGTCAGATCCCGAGGGGATGCTTGGTTATGAG
>JBMFXL010000397.1:0-1711 GCA_049964275.1 Acidimicrobiales bacterium
GCTTCGTCCGCAGTGAACCAACGATCCCGCTCCGAATCTTCGCGAATCTTGTCCACCGGCTGACCCGTGTGGAAGGCAATTCGCTCCGCGAGCGACTTCTTGAGATGGGATATCTGCTCCGCCTGAATCGCAATGTCAGCGGCCTGGCCTTGCATGCCACCCATCGACGGCTGATGCATCAAGATTCGGGAGTTCGGTAGTGCAAAACGCTTGCCTGTCGTCCCAGCGCACAGGAGGAACTGGCCCATCGAAGCCGCGAGTCCAATGCAGATCGTCGAGATGTCACAGCTGACGTACTGCATGGTGTCGTAGATCGCGAGACCATCGGTGACCGAGCCACCAGGTGAGTTGATGTAGAGGAAGATATCACGCGAAGGATCCTCTGCCTCGAGAAGAATGAGTTGCGCACAGATCTGGTTCGCCGAGGTCTGGTCCACGACGGTTCCGAGAAACACGATACGCTCCCTGAGCAACTGCTGATACGTATCACCGAACTTTGCGTCAGGGGTCGCAAGACGCACGACATCGGACATTGAACCTTCAAGGACGGAGTTATCTGCCATACGGTTCACGCTAGTATGAGTTCGCTCGTCAAGCGCACGGCATCATTGACGAGGAGTTTTGCGGGCGTGGCGGAATTGGCAGACGCGCTAGGTTTAGGTCCTAGTGTCCACGGACGTGGGAGTTCGAGTCTCCCCGCCCGCACGAGATGGAGCCGAGATCCTCGCCGCGTGACCCCCCGATGACAGAGGTGTGGCGGCGAGGACGGGTCATACCTACGCACTCACCGAGGCACTCGTGGAGGCCGCTGGAGAGGACGTCTTCGGCGTGAACGCCATAACCCTCATGAGCACTCCGTCACGTTGGATCAGACGAGCGTGCACCCCGGTGCCATTGGTGACATCGGACTCGATGGTACTGAGACTCACACGTCCGAAGTGCGTGCTCGAACCAATCGCCTCGGTGACATGCGCACCATTGGGTTCGAGTACCGTGATCGAGCTCGCGCTCGCGGCGGTGACCTGACCGGCGTCGACTGTGAAGGTCACGGTCGTTCCGAGCTTGGTCGACCAGAATGAAAGCGTCGCGTGGTACCCACCGTGTAGAAGCTCGGCCCGAAGGCGTCGTCGATGTGGTTTCGTGGTCGTGCTCGACGAGGTGAGTACGTTGTGGGTTGACGTTGCGCTGAGCGAGGCAGGTACTCCAGGTGAACCACCCGAGCCAGTGCTTGCGTAGGCGAGTCCTCCGTAGAGACCGGCCCCAATTGTTGCTGCGCCGACCGCTGCGAGACCGAGGGTGCGGCGTTGTCTGATGCTTTTCATGAATGTTCTCATGACAAACAGCGTGGGCGACAATGTTCAAGAATCTCTGGTCAGTCCGTTAGGGAACTATGATCTGACCCACTGCTGGCCTTGGGAATCTTTCAGGAAAGTGACCAGGGCTCTAGTGGCAATGCCACGATGGGACAGTAAGGACTTCTCCTCTTCGGACATCTCGGCGAAGGTTCGACCATCTCCTTGTGTTGGTACGAATACCGGGTCGTACCCAAAGCCATTGACACCTCGAGGTGTGGTCGCAATCACTCCATCCGCGCGTCCCTCGAAATGCTTCGTTGCGCCATCAACTCGCGACAATACGATGACGCAGTGGAAGCTGGCCGTTCGCTTCGTCACCTCATGCAATTCAGTAATGAGTCGACTGAGATTGGACT
>JBMFXL010000398.1:0-1708 GCA_049964275.1 Acidimicrobiales bacterium
GGCCTCTTTTGTATCTAGCTCGTCAGGGTGTCGACCCAAGATGGCCTCTGCTCGGCAGTGACGACAGGACAGTGGGCATGATCTCGTGGTCTCCCAGAACACGAGAAGTGGGCGAGATCCGAAACGCGTGGTGGGCCCTGTGTGATCCATAGCGATGACTTCCTCCTCAGGTCGCTAGGACAACCATGGGTCCATTCCAGTGCCAATACGTAGGGTCATCTGTCCCCTAGACCCGTATCCAACTAACTCGCCAACAGACCGGTCACACTTCTCACCTGCGTCGATCCCACCCATCTGGGCGCTACGGTGCGCAGGGTCAATCCGGTCGGAGTTGCCGATCTCAGTTGGCCGAAGGTGCGTCCTCCTCGGGGCGAGAGGGTGGGAAGGTGCCGATCTCATCGATGGCATAACCCGTAGGGTAGCTTCGCACCTGGGGCATATCGCGGGGCCACCGAGGAGCACTTCGCGGCGGAAGGAGTCGTACGACACGTGCTCTCGCCTTCAGTCCCCCACGCACCATACGCTCGAAGACCGGGTTCGGGGCAGGAAAGCCAAAGGCGTTGCGAAGAGGCTCGTCCATCAGCGCATAGGACATCAGATTCACGAGCGACTTCGGCAGAAGGTGGTTCGGGGGAAATGTAGTGAAGAGTGCAACGGTCGATTCCGCGACGGCACGCCCTCCTGGTTCCGTCCCGAAATGGGTGCGCTCGTACTCGTCCAAGAAGGTAGAGAACTCCTCCCACGTCTCTGGGATCTCCCGGATACCCATGTGGCGACCGAGTTCGTGGTAGTAGTTGGCTGCCGCGATCCGCTCGTGACTGGTCATTCTGCGCCAACCGAAGTCATCCATCCACCGAATTGGCGTAACCACGAACGTGCTGAGGACATAGCGCATGTCGTCATTGCTGATGTCGTAGGCACGATGCATCTGATTCATCCGCCTCAGCGCTGCGAGCCCCTCCCCTTCTCGGAGTCCGTGCTCCAAGATCGCGTCAAGGATGATGACGGTATCGTCGTAGCGCTTCTGCACCCGTGAGACGAGTTCCCCCGTTCGAGCGAGAAGGCCACCGATGCTCGGCACGGCATAGGTACGAAACAGTGCAAATGACAGCGCTTGGTTCATGTCCCAGGGAAACTCATAGGTGGACATCAGTCGGTAGATCTCGCGGTAATCGGTTGCCGGATTGAGACTCGTGATCCGGCGTTGGATATCGAAGCGCCCTTGTGGCCATCTGCTCATGGCCAGAAACTAACACGGCGAGATTCGCCTGTCGAGGGCCCAGGAAGCCTCGTACTGGTGTCGCAGACGAGCAGATTGATCTTCGCACACCTTCCTTCAGACCGAATGAGCAGCGCACAGCCATGCGGAACGACGGATACATCTCCCCGAACCGATGTCCTACGCTAAGCACGTATGGTGTCGATCGCTGTTCGATCCGAGCGACCGGCGCAGAACGAAGGAGTAGCGCACCATGGTCGATCGACAGTTTCCCCGCCCATTCGAACTACGGGAACTCGTAGGAATCCGTTGGCCCGAGATGCCAACCACTGCCAGACGCGTTGCACAGGCTCTCACCATCTCCGATCTTCGCCGCATTGCGCGTCGTCGAACACCTAGAGCGGTCTTCGATTACACCGACGGAGCAGCTGATGGAGAGATCTCCCTGGCCCGTGCGCGAGAGGCCTTTGCTGATGTGGAGTTCCATCC
>JBMFXL010000399.1:0-1706 GCA_049964275.1 Acidimicrobiales bacterium
CCCCGAGCGAGGATCATTACGGCTCCGAGCAGGACCGAGCTCACAAGTCCCACTAAGAGAAGTCGACGTCCCCATGGTGCGATGTGGTCGTCGAGTCCACGAGCGTGCCACTCGGCAATCAAGACCTGTGCGGGCACTGCAATGGCGTCGAAGGTCAAACCGAATACGAGCCACGCCTGTTGGCCGACCTGGAAGCCACCGAGCGTCGCAACCGAGAGAAGCGAGGCGACAATCACCGCGCCGGAGATCGCACCTGTCAGTGCAAGCGTACGGACCACCAACGCTCGTCCTACCTCCATGGAGTCACGGAGGTAGGACCAGGCATCCCGCAGACGTCCATGGGACACCACATCTGCACGCCCAATGGCTGCTCGGCCAAGGAGTGCGGCAATCACCTGGGCAATCGCAGTGCCAGTGGCCGAACCCGCGACTGAGAGATGTACGCCGAAAACGAGGATCACCTCGACGGCCACATTGAACACCGCCGTCCCAAGCGAGATCAGCAGTACGGTCGAGGTCCGAGAGATACCCGTAAGGTAAGAGCCCGCACCTTGGGTCGCGCAGAGTGCGGGCATCGAGAAACAAGAGATCCAGAGATAGATCTCTGCACCTCTCCCGACCTCAGGATTAGGCGCCACGAGCCCCACAAACGGCGCAAGGACACAAAGCAGGAGTCCAAGTCCGACCCCCATGATCCCAAAGCCCCACCACACCCGGACGCCTAACGCACCAACCGCCTCACGGGGTCCGCGTGCACGGGTAGCGGAAGCTTCGGTCGTCACCGCAAACGAAAGTGACGTAAAGGGGACGACCACGAGCGAGAGTGCGCTCGCCGCGAGCGAAAGGGCACCGAGTGCCGTCGCGCTGACGTGGCCGATGATGGCGGTATCGGTCGACGTGAGCACCGGTTCGAGGAGCACCGTTCCAAGCGATGGCAGACCAATGGAGATCACCCGCCGCCAGATGTGCCTTGGAGACTTCTCGTCTCCTCGGTAGGTCACTGCTCTTGGGAAGTATCGTCCGGAGGATGCCGCTCGCGAACGGCCTGGAGCTCAACAACGATCGGTACGACAACCTTGCGCACGGACCCGGCCTTCAACCAGAGCCCAACGGTCCAATAGGTGAGCGCCAAGAACACCAGGGTCTGGATGTAGCCAATGTTAAGCACGACGATACTGAAGCCCCATAAGACGGCGATGACCACCCATGCAAGGGGCATGTACGCCCGGAACATATCGGTCCGCTTGGCGAGTCGAACCAGGTGCCAGTACTCACTTTCGTCATAGGAGACCTCGGGGAGACGGAGCTTGTTTTTCAGCTCACCTGGGAAGACGCCGTCGACGATCGAGAGGTCATCGCCGAAGAAGCGGTTATGCGTCCCCCCACGGAGTGGCACTTGTTCCATTTCCTCACTCTATCCGAACCGCCCCGCTAGCTCTCCGAGTTACCGAACCACACATCGGTCACCTAGGCTTCATGTGTGAACAAGTCCCACCCCACGCCGCTTGAGCGCGCGTCGACCGCATATCTCGACCTCGCCACCCAGGTAGACCTCCTCCGCCGTCGCGAGATCACCCCGAGAGAGCTCCTCGATGGCGTCCTCGCCGACATCTCGTCCCTCGATCACCACGGAGAGGGAACCGCGGGAACCGATCGGCTCGGTGCCTTCATCACCGTCATGGACCCCACGCTTCACGCCCCTGTAG
>JBMFXL010000400.1:0-1695 GCA_049964275.1 Acidimicrobiales bacterium
GCAACTTGATATACGCGCGACCGTCGATCCGGGCAATGGCTATTATCTTGCGCTCGCGGACGGTCGGGTGTACGGGTTCGGAGCGGCTTCTCGAGTTCAGGCGGTACCGGCAGATCGACTGCATGCTCCGTTAGTAGGTAGTTCGCGGCGTACCCCCGATGCTGGAGTATTGGTAGTGACTGCCGATGGGGTCGTGTGGGCCCTCTCTGAATCGGCTGCTGAACAGGTCGGACGTTATCCATCGACCTCGGGGGCACCGGCAATCGATATCGCCACTGCTCATGGAACTGCGTCGGGATGCTGGATCGCGTATGCGTCAGGAGAGGTTCGTCCGATAGGGGATGCTCCCGATTTCGGAGATGCTTCACTCGAGGCACTCACCGAGCCGCTCGTGGCTATCGCCTCGATGCCCAATGGAAACGGTTATTGGGTCTGCACTGCGGATGGGGCGGTGCTCAGCTTCGGGGACGCCTACTTCTATGGCTCGCTTACCTCGGTAGAGCTAGCGGGCGCAATCGTCGACATGGCATCGGCAGGTCGTGGTGACGGCTATTGGATGTTGGCTGAAGATGGTGGCGTTTTCTGTTTTGGTTCCGCTCGTTTTCATGGCTCGTTGGTCGATCGGAGTACTGATGGTTCGCCGATAGGTCTTGTCGGTTTAGGTGGACTGCATGGCTATTGGGTGGCAACGAGCAGCGGAACGGTTTTCGCCCTAGGTAATGCTGCGTATCTGGGTTCTAGCGGTCATGGTCGGTTTGGTGCGAGAGCGATCGGGATCTGCTAAACGGCGAGGTCTACTGCTTGGTCCAGTGCATGGAGCAGCCTTGCCGTGCAGCCCATCCGCGACGCGAGTTCCTCTTCGACACAACGGTGCAAACTTGCCGCGATTTCATTGAAAGCGAGCTGCGTCTCGTGTGTTGGACCGATCGGTACGTTCCCGAGGAGCGATACGCCGAGTTGCTCTGCAACGAGGGCACCACCTCCGCTTCCAAAGACCTCGTGTTGGTCTCCGTGCTCACAGGTCAGATACGACATGTTCTCTATGACCCCTAGGACGGCCAAGTTCGATCGTCTCGACATATCGCCCGCCCGTGTCGCGACCGTCGCCGCACGCAAATCTGGTGTCGTGACCACGATCGAGAACGCGTTGGGAACGAGGCGTGCAAGCGTGAGCTGGATGTCACCAGTGCCCGGAGGCATGTCGACAAGGAGGTAGTCGAGGGATCCCCACTCGACGTCCTCGACGAAGTGTTGAAATGCCCTGGAGAGCATCATGCCGCGCCACATGATGGCAGAGGTTTCGTCTTCAGCGAGCATCCCCATGGATACGACCTGGAGCGTGACGCCCTCGACCTCGACCCTTACGGGAGTGAGACGCCATTCGGAGCGTGTGCCATGTGCTTCGATCTTACGATCCTTGGTCTCAAGGAGAGAGGGAACTGAGTATCCCCAGATGTCGGCATCGAGAATGCCTACTGACTTACCACTTCGCGCGAGTGCCTGTGCGAGCGCGACGGTGGTGGTCGACTTTCCAACCCCTCCCTTTCCTGACGAAACGGCAACCACGTGAGTATCAGGCGAAAGATTCTGACTTTGACTTCGTTCACTTGCGACGCGTCGAGCTGTCACCATGGCGTGTCGTCGCTCGTCCTTGGACATCTCTGTCACCTGTACGTTGACCGCAGCGATCTCGGG
>JBMFXL010000401.1:0-1690 GCA_049964275.1 Acidimicrobiales bacterium
CATCTGATCGATCTTCACCTCATCGAAGCCCACACTGTTGAAACGCTGGAGAGACGAGTAACCCGAGCCAAGATCGTCCTGAGAAAGCCTGATCCCCAGCGATGCAAATCCTTCGAGTATCTCAGGAGATATCGACGCGTTCGCGAGCTCTTCTTCCTCGGTCACCTCCAAGGTGAGAGAGGCAGGATCAACCACTTCGAGCTCCACGAGACGGGTGAGCACCTCGAGATACTCCATGCCAACAAGGCCTTGAGGGGGAAGGTTCACCGAAATCTGCAGATCGAGTCCGCTCGAACGCCATACCCGAAGTGCAGCTGCACTCTGGATCAATACCCCCTCGAAGACCCTGAGAAGATCATCTGCCCCAAGGGTGGTAAGGAATTCGAATGGAGAGATCAGGGAACCGTCGTCCTCTTGGAGTCTTGCAAGCGCCTCGACCTTGCGCACCTCACCCGTACCGAGATGGACGATCGGCTGGAAGCGCACGGCGAGGTGGCCACTGTGAAGAAGTTCGCGGTAGCGAAGCTGCGTCTGATGAGGTACGACGTGCCCGTCCCTGCGGCGATTCATAACGCCAGAGATGACCTGTCGGAAGTTCTCGACCGCCTCGAGTCGAGACTCGACCTCGAAGTAGCCGGGCCAACGAGAGTACATACCCACCAAGGCGATGCTCTGGCCCTGAAGGTTGACCACCGGCACCAAGATTGCGCTCCGAATACCGATTGCGTCGTATACCTCCGCCCAAGGCGCCATGGAAGGATCATTCAGGAGTGAGGGTGTGGTTTCAATCTCGCCCGATCTCCACGCTCGCCCTGCGGGTCCCTGACCTTCGGGAAGGTTAGGATCGAGTGCGATCGAGGGCACTCGCCTTTGGGCAACTTGCGCATTGAAAGGGCCGAAGACTTCGCCGTCGAAGTGCTCGAACTGGAGCCGCCCATCGGAGTCGAAGCGACCGAAGAAACCGCCGATCAAACCTGAGATTCCGGAGATCCGGGCGAGCACGTCCCGCATGAGGTCGGAGGTCGCAGTCACGCTGAAACCTGGACGCCGGATCTCCTCGGTGAGCGCTCGGAGTTCACGCTGCACGTCCGCCTCTCGATCGAGCACCGATGCAACCAGCTGTGTGAATCGGCGTTCTACCACCGAGACGACAACCCATTCCGCACTCGGATCGAGACCTTCTTGCTCACACGTTTCGTGAAGAATCCGAGAGTACTCCATCCACGCGTCAAGAAGCTTGCGTGTCGACACTCCCACCATGGCAAAGGCCTCGGTCGCGATGAGCGCATGGTGTGCCCATTCGTCCTCGTCGATCCAAGGATTGAGGAGGTGTCCCCATAGTGCATCCATCCGAGGCACCTCATCGGCGTTCGCGAGCTCCTCGAGATACGTCGTCTGCCTGGAGGGGTCTGCACCGGTTCGAAGTGACACTGGTGAGTCGAAGAGCCTCTCAAGCACTCGCTGCACCACAACCTCGACCGCGTTCACGTCGAAACCTGAGCGCTCGAGTTCCAGCTTCGTGTCCACACGACCTCGTTCCGCTCGATCGGTTACCAGCTCGACGAACCGATCGCTTCGTCACCATTCTCACACACCAGGACCGCTACCGCCTACGCTCTGACGGCACCGCGCCATTGAGGGGTCCCCCTTTTGTGGTCCACCGACTATGCAAGTGATGGCTGGTAGCGGT
>JBMFXL010000402.1:0-1687 GCA_049964275.1 Acidimicrobiales bacterium
GATCGACTGCGAGCTCTTGGGGCGGAGATCTGGATCGGGCATTCGGCAGAGCATCTCGGTGAGGACGTCACCGCGTTGGCATATTCGACGGCGATCGCGCGTTCGAACCCTGAAGTGCTCCAAGCTCGTGAGCGAGGCATACCTGTCATTTCGCGCGCAGATCTACTCGTGGAACTCGCACGAGGTCGGAGGGTGGTCGGTGTTGCGGGAACGCACGGCAAGACCACCACTACCTCGATGCTGGCGCTGTCATTGGCACGAGTGGGCGCTGACCCGGCCTACCTCATTGGCGGTGAACTGAACGAGGTAGGCAGTGCTGCTCGATGGGGAGAGGGCGTCTTCGTGGTCGAGGCGGACGAATCGGATGGTACGTTCTTGGCACTCGAGCCGGAGCTTGCGATCGTGACCAATGTGGAAGCCGACCACCTGGACTACTACGGTTCATTCGATTCGATCCTGGATGCATTCCGCAGGTACATCGCGTCGTCCGTGCTACCACCCGTCGTCTGTATTGATGATGCCGGTGCGGCAGCGATCATCGATGGTGTGGACGAGATCGCAAGCTATGGGACCTCGGACCTGGCTCGATATCGCATGCGTAACCTGGCGATCTCGCCGCATCTCACGACCTTCGAACTCTTCGAGGGCACTCGCCGACTCGGGCAGGTCGATCTACCGATCCCGGGGATTCACAACGCTCGTAATGCCACGGCAGCGATCGTGGCCGGACTCTCTCTTGGTGAGGAGTTCGAGGGACTGGCCCTTGCGCTCTCCCGCTTCGTCGGGGTCCAAAGACGCTTTCAGTACAAGCGTCAACTCGACGGGGTTACCTTCGTCGATGATTACGCACATCTTCCTACAGAGATTCGAGCGACGATCCAAAGTGCTCGACAGGTGGCACCCTCTCGATTGGTGGTGGTCTTCCAGCCCCATCGGTACACCCGTACACGAGATCAGGCGACCGCGCTTGGGGAGGCGCTGTCCAGTGCGGATGTGGTGATTGTTACCGAGGTATACGCGGCCGGCGAGGACCCGATCCTTGGCGTGTCTGGCCAGTCGGTGTTCGATTCCGCGAAGGCGAGTGGACATGCGGAGGTGATCTATGAGCCGCATCGATCGGCACTGGCAGGCACCGTTAAGGGTGTGATCCGGGCGGGTGATCTCTGCGTCTCCATGGGGGCAGGCGACATCACATTGCTCGACTCCGAGATCGCAGAGCTCTCGGCGGAGTAGTCGATGACGATTAGTTCGGACTGGGTGGCGCGATTCACCGAGTGCTTCAAGGGTACGTCAGTGCTCGGTGCCGAGGTAGGTGCGCAGACTACTTATCGGGTCGGTGGCTCGGCGAGCCTCGAGGTGATAGTCGAGAGCGAGGAAGAGCTTGACTCGCTGGTGGAGGCCTGGGAGCTCTCGGGCAGACCCGAGGTATATGTGCTGGGGGCAGGCTCGAACACCCTCGTGCTTGAGGGCGGTTTCGATGGGGTCGTGATCAAACTTGGTGAGCGCTTCAGCTCTATCGAGGCGACCGACGGTCTTGTGGATCTCGGTGGAGCGCTCATGCTTCCCGTTGCGGCGCGCAGACTGTCAGCTCTTGGTCTTCGAGGTCTCGAGTGGGCGGTTGGCGTCCCGGGTACCGTCGGCGGGGCAGTCCGAATGAATGCAGGGGGCCACGGTTCCGAAATATCGG
>JBMFXL010000403.1:0-1658 GCA_049964275.1 Acidimicrobiales bacterium
T
Source organism: Acidimicrobiales bacterium (assembly GCA_049964275.1). Taxonomy (GTDB): domain Bacteria; phylum Actinomycetota; class Acidimicrobiia; order Acidimicrobiales; family Acidimicrobiaceae; genus JAJYZP01. Next base: position 2 of record JBMFXL010000403.1, read on the forward strand.
GACTCTTGACGCCGATACCCATCGCAATGCAGTAATCGAGCGCCTCTTTGTTCTCGAGACCCAACTCTTTTGCGAGTTCGTAAACCCTGATCTTCTTAGCCAACTGCGAACCACAACCTCCGACACGCGCCCACAATCGACGACGGGCGACAAAAAACACAATGAGGGCTATTACAGCCTAGAGCCTCGCGGGCGTCCTACCCTATACCCATCCTTGATCGAGCAGGTCACGACGCAAGAACTCGAACCATTCAGGGCTCGGCGAGCTCCGAAAAGCCCGTTGAAACCCTCCTCGACGGATCGCAAGCTCGACACACGCGAGCGATCCCTGACAAATCCATGCCCCTCGCCCACCCGATGGCTGAAGACGAAACCGAACGAACCGCTCCCACACATCCCGCCGGCGACAGCCTACGCAGGTACGTATCGGTGAGGAGGATTCTTGGACTTGCTTACGCCTCGTCTGACACCTCGGCGACAGGTTCACCACGCTCCACGACCTCTTCAGAGGTAACCGCTGCGTCTCCGAAGTCGGCATCCACCTCAATATCGGTCGCATCGATCTCAGACTCCGATCGGATGTCGATCCGCAAACCCGTCAAACGTGCCGCGAGACGTGCATTTTGACCCTCGCGGCCAATTGCGAGCGAGAGCTCCGAGTCCGGGACGACGATCGTTGCAACACCTTCTATTTCATCGACGGTGACGCTCCGGGCCTTCGCGGGTTGGATAGCCTTCTCGACGAACTCCTCTTGGTCCTCGGAAAACGCAACGATGTCGATGCGCTCACCACGAAGCTCGTTCGTCACCATTCGCACTCGTGTACCCCTTGGACCAACACACGCACCAACCGGGTCGATGTTCGGATCGTTGGACCACACCGCGATCTTGGTCCGATGACCAGGCTCACGAGCGATCGCCTTGATCTCGACGATGCCCGAGGCAATCTCGGGGATCTCGAGTTCGAAGAGCCGTTTGATGAGGCCAGGATGCGTCCTGCTCACCACGATCTGAGGACCCTTGATGGTCTTTCGCACCTCGACGATGTACGCCTTGATGCGCATGCCGTGGTCGTATCGCTCGCCCATTGGATGCTCCATCTGGGGCATCAACGCCTCGACCTTCCCGAGGTCGATGAGCGTGTACCGATTATCGGCCTGCTGGACGATTCCGGTCACGACGTCACCCTCACGACCGGAATACTCTTCGTACTTGAGGTCGCGCTCTGCGTCACGAATCTTTTGAAACATCACTTGCTTCGCGGTCTGCGCGGCGATTCGACCGAAGTCCTCCGGGGTATCCTCCCACTCTCGGACAACGTTGCCTTCCTCATCGAGTTCCTGACCGAACACGCGAATCTCACCCGAGTCAGGATCGATCATGACGAACGCTTCCTCTGCGGAACCCGGCATGCGCTTGTAGGCTGCAACCAGCGCATTTGCGAGAGACTCGAGAAGCGTATCGACGGCCAGGCCCTTCTCCCGCGCAATCAGCGTGAGTGCCTCCATGAAATCTTGATTCGTCTTAGCCATCTCGTTTACCTCTCCTCGTCTACTGCGTCTTCGTCGTCGTCTTCAACCCACTCGTCCAGGTGCTCCGACGAGCCTAGCGCTCCCGGGCCGCGCGCGGGAGGACCTGCTTTGGAGCGTCGATCGGC
>JBMFXL010000404.1:0-1658 GCA_049964275.1 Acidimicrobiales bacterium
AGAGACATCGCCGTGATAGAGCAGCGAATCGCTCATCGCATCGAAGTACGCCTCGGCATCGGGATCATCGAAGTCCTGACTTCCATCCCAACGCGAGTATCGACGGGATCGCGTCATATCGATCACTACCTTCCCGAGAACGTCGTGCTTCCGTCGTACTCTGATCGATTGAGTCGCTTCGCGAGGTGCATGCCCTCGAGGACGAATTCAACGGCCGCCGGAATGACCCCTTGATTTCGAACTCCCACGAGGGTTTGCGCAAGCTCACGCAGTGCGGGATAGCTCTCGAGTTGCGCTTCGTAGTGCGCGTCCGAATAATCGATGCTGCACACGAAAGGTGTTTCTTCGACCTCGATCTGTGCAGCGTGGGTATCGACGCCATCGATGTAGCCACGGAAGACCGCCGAGATCGCCTGAGCGGTAAGCCGATCGATTACCTTGGTCTCATCGGCATCCTCCAGTGCGTCGATTTCGATCTTGCCTGAGACAGCGGGAGCCAACGAGACAAGATCAGAGGGTCGCGGAACGACCGCCGAGGTACCAGTTCGAATTGCGCGGCTCAGCGCTGAAGCAACCACAATCTCATAGCTCGCCACGGAGAGGCGGACCGACACTCCGGACCGCTGGTTCACGCTCGGCGAGCGCCGAGCAAGCGCAGCGATCGTTGCAATGATCTCCTCCATGAACGATGGCATCGTCAGCACGAAGCCGTCTGGCATCGCGACCACGGCCTCCTGGCGCATGACCGTGATCTCACCCTCGATCGTCCTCGGGTAATGCGTTCGGATTTGCGAACCGAATCGATCTTTGAGCGGCGTGATCAAACGTCCACGATTGGTGTAATCGTCAGGATTGGCCGAAGCGACGAACAAGAGGTCCATGGGCAGTCGAATCTTGTAACCCCGAACCTGAACGTCACGCTCTTCAAGGAGGTTGAGGAGACCAACTTGGATACGTTCTGGCAGGTCGGGAAGCTCGTTGATCGCAAAGATGCCTCGGTTCGTGCGAGGTACGAGCCCAAAATGCATCGTCTTCTCATCGGAAAGGTAGCGACCTTGCGCAACCTTGATGGGGTCGATCTCGCCGACGAGATCGGCAATGGAGGTATCAGGTGTCGCGAGCTTCTCGGAGTAGCGCTCGTCTCTCCCCAGCCAGCGAACAGGGGTGGAGTCGCCGAGATCTCCCACGATCTCTTGAGAAACGACCGAGAGCGGGAGTAGTGGGTCGTCGTTGAGTTCTGCGCCCTCGATGGCAGGCACGAACTCGTCAAGAAGACTTGGAAGCGTGCGGATGAGGCGAGACTTTCCTTGTCCTCGTTCGCCGAGGAAGACGATGTCATGACCAGCAAGAAGCGCTCGTTCAACCTCGGGAAGTACCGAATCCTCATAGTCAACCATGCCGTCCACCAACGGAAGTCCGTTGCGGATGCGCTCGATTACGTTGGCCCGAATTTCCTCCTTGACACTACGGGGTTCGTATCCCGAGCGACGAAGGTCTCCAAGAGTCATGGGGCGTTCAGTCATAGGTTCCACCCTACGCCTAGTATGGGAGCTAATTTCACTTCGCTTAGAAAGCGTGCAAAACTTTGAGTGTGAACGTTCATTATCACAGCTACGACGCGGTCATCGTCGGCGCAGGTGGAGCAGGTCTCCGCGCAG
>JBMFXL010000405.1:0-1646 GCA_049964275.1 Acidimicrobiales bacterium
AGGCGAACCGCATGGTTGTTCCCGTGAAACTCCCCACATTCATGCCGCAAGACCCAAAATTTGCCAGGTTGGCGATGTGCTCGATTTCCCTCAGCACGTTCTCCTTCGAGCCTTCCAGCGCCGATACGAGTTCCTGATTCGGCTCCGCGAAGTGATCCTCGATCGCACGCTTGTGATAACCGGTCACGATGACAATGTCTTCGATCCCGGCATCGACGAGCTCCTCGACGATGTACTGAATAATCGGCTTGTCGAGGATCGGCAGCATCTCCTTTGGCATAGCCTTGGTTTGGGGGAGGAACCGGGTTCCGAGACCAGCTGCGGCGATCACTGCTTTGCGTATCAACTAAATCCTCCACTCGCGTGATCTGCCAGTGATTCACTCAACCTGACCCGCCGCTACGTCCCTCGCGCCGCGGTTCCACACTATGCGGCAATCTACCTTCGTCTCCGCTGTGCGTCCGGCTACGGCTCACCGACGAACGTGGGCCGACCACCGTGCCGTTCAGTGGAGGTAGGGGATTCGCATACATCTTGGGAAGGTTTGACTCCGTAGGAGAACGAGATTGCGTTACGCCAATGGGCTACGTCAACGACCACTTCACGACCCAACTCTGCGGCAACTACTGGGACACGAATTCGTCATGTCCGCTGGCATCGTCATCGAATAGAGAACGTATTGTTGCCGCTATGGAAGATCGTCGGGAATGGGATGTGACGGTTCGGCCCCGAGTAGAAGGTGTCACCGACCGGGAGGCTTTCCCCGACATGTGGCGATCCGAGCTCGCAACTGAGACAGGTCTTTCGCACCTTTACGTGAATCACCAGACGGTGCCGCACTCGACCTCGGTGGTTGTTCGTGTCGCCGCAACCGCGAAGAAGGATGCGGAACGCCAGGTCCAAGAATTCGCGCTGCACGCCCTGCTCCGCGTTGCACGGGATCTTGTCGGTGAACAAGCATTTGGCTGGACACTCAGAATCGATGCTGTCCCCAGCAGGGCCTTACCAGAACACCGTTGAGCGGCCATGTCCTGCTCGTGTAGTGGTGCCCTAGATACACATCGAAAGGGCGAGCCAATTCCTCCCGCCCAGAAACGGGACTTCTCCGCCCTTCGCCGAGAAGGTGGATTGTACCTCTACAGAAGGTTGATGAATTCAGTGGCGGTCATGGCGGCTTGTCGAACGATTACTGAAAGCGTTCCTCGGGCGAGTTCCCGGTGAAGGGGCACGATGACGGTTCGGCCGCTCTGGTCCCGAGGTTTCGCGTAGCTTCCTCGCTGTACGACTTGGGCGAAGCCAGCCTTGGCGAGCGCGACAACGATCTCTTTCCCGGAGACTACGGGGAGCGCGGGACTCACGCAGGAAGAAGGACGGTGGTGACGATCGGCGTGTCGGGCAACTCCTCACCCTCGAAGTAGAGGCTTAGCGCTTCCTTGAGATTTGCCAGTGCCTCGTCGACCGACTCACCTTGGCTCACGACGTCGACGTCAAGGCATCTTGCGACGAACCATGGCGCCTCGTGAGTGACAGCAACGGTGAACTTCACGATCAAGATCGTACCAGCGGCATGTGTCTTTAGGCCCGGCCTACTTGGTGGAGGTAAGGGGATTCGAACCCCTGACCTCTTGACTGCCAGTCAAGCGCTC
>JBMFXL010000406.1:0-1644 GCA_049964275.1 Acidimicrobiales bacterium
GTCAGGGTCGTACCCATACCTCGCAGCTCTTGCTCGACATTCGACCGGGAGAGAATTGCGGCGTTCGCCGCGAGAATTGCGGCGTTGAGCGGGTCTTGGTCGTACGACCTCGAGGATTCTGTGTCATGTAAACGGAGTTGTCGGAAGGAAGCGATGGCTAGCTCCGACGCAACTTCTCCTCCCACATGGCCGCCCATGCCGTCAGCGATCGCGAACACTCTCCCATCGGCAAACCAAGCGTCCTGATTCACGACACGAATACGTCCTGGATCGGTGGCTGCCGCCCATTCCAATCGCACTATTTGGCCACCATGAATGTACTCTTACCGATCTCTATAGAATCGCCGACCTCAAGACGTTGGGGCGCTTCGATGCCATTTCCATTCACCTTGGTGCCATTTGTCGAGCGGAGATCCTCTATCCAGAGATCGTCACCGTTTGCCACCATACGGGCGTGGCGACTCGACGCGAAGGTGTCTTTAGCAATAGAAACTGCACAGTCCTCTGATCGACCGATGAGCATTTCTCTCTCCACGCCGAACTCTGCCCCCGTCAATGGACCTGAAACCACCAGAAGACGATAGTTGGGCTTAGCTGAAGAGGGCGGTGAAGATGGCCCCTCGCCTGCAAGATGCATGCGAGGCTGTTCTGCACCGACAAGCATCTCCGCATCTTCACGATGCCTGTCGCGCGTCCGCGGAGTGCGAGCGGGCTGTGTGGACCGAACTTCCACCCAGACCGCCCTGATGACCCTGAGGAACAGTAGCCACATGAGGCCGATCACGATGTACTTGAGAAGATCTAGAAGAGGTAATGGCACAGCACTCTACTCAATAACAAAGGTGACTTGAGAAGCACCAATCTTAATGTCGTCACCATTGTGGAGCACGACTTCACGACTCACTCGTTCCCCATTAACAAAAGTCCCGTTCGTGGAGTTGAGGTCACGTATCGCAACCGCTCCGTCTCGAGTCGAAATAATCGCGTGGTTTCGAGATACCCTTGCATCCTCAATGACTAGCGAACATGAAGGAGATCGACCGATCAGAAACTCTCCATCGCCCAACGCGACCCGTCGTCCTCCTGGGAGAACGACAAAAGGTCGCACTTGGCTCGATTCGTCTTCACGAAACGCGCTTTCGACGAAAAGGGATCCCGGTCGCTGACTTCGATCTTCGAGGAAGTCCACTGACACAGCGCCGACGAAACGATACTTGCCCTCTTGGGCGGTCTCCTTCACAAGCTCCAGCAGTTCGTGGTGGATCGCACTAAGAATTGGCACCATCTCCCGATAGTCAGCCGGCGACAAATGAACCCGAAAGAGGTTCGGAAGAAGGATGCCCGTGTGAGCTACCTTCTTGTTGCGCTCGGCGTCGCGCACTATTCGACGCCCGATCTCTACAGGCTCGATCCCTCGACGCGTCGCACGCGAGAACATTGACTCAACGATCGTCTCAACTCTTCGTTCAAATCCTTCGAAACCCACCGCTATGACTTTACTCATCGAAATCGCAGGTTCCATGAGGAACGGAAAGTAAAACACGATCGGTGTAGAGTGGAGCAACTATCGGGCGAGTGGCGGAATAGGTAGACGCGCAGGATTCAGGTTCCTGTGTCCGCAAGGACGTGGGGGTTCAAGTCCCC
>JBMFXL010000407.1:0-1638 GCA_049964275.1 Acidimicrobiales bacterium
CTCCCCATAGGACGAAAGCCCACCCCGCTTGTAGTCCTCCCACTTCGATCGAGCACCCTCCTCACCGGCCGCGTCGTCTGCGGGTACTTCCGCAAGGATCGCGGGAAGCGCGACCTTTGAGGCGAAGCGCCACTTGAGTGTCGTCGGGGTGAGATCCTCCTCGACTGGCATGAGTTTCGCACGCCATGCCTTGAAGTAGGGCGTAAAGACCTGATACGGCGTGCCATCGGGCTTGAGGATGGACCCTACCGGAGCAACCGTAGGCTGGTCCACCACGTGCATTCGGACTCCCCTCCGAGAAAGCTCGTCGCCCACTGCGCGATCACGTCGACGCGAGGCCCCCGAGAAGTCCTCCGCGAGGTAGAGATCGGTAATCCCGTTTCGTTCGCACCACTCGGGAAGCACCGTCAGCGGGTCGCCATACTCGGTATTGAGTGCACCCTCCATTCGCCGGTCGAGCGCTTCAAGCGCCCCGCGCAGGTAGCTCAATCGATGGTGAGACATCGACTGAGAAAGAATGAGGGGATCGTAGACGAACACCCCGAAGGTGCCTTCGCCGCGACTTGATGCGGACTCGATCGCGCGTGCGACCGCACCATTGTCCTCAATGCGGAGATCCCGTCGAAACCATACTCCCGTAGCCATTACCGAAGAATAGGCCCTTGGCGAAACCTACTACTCATCCAGGCGCAGCGCCGAGATGAATGCCTCCTGGGGGATCTCCACCCTCCCAATCGACTTCATCTTCTTCTTGCCCTCTTTTTGCTTCTCGAGCAGCTTTCGCTTTCGCGTGATGTCACCGCCGTAGCATTTCGCTAGGACGTCCTTCCGTCGCGCACGGATCGTTTCGCGGGCAATGATCCTTCCGCCGATCGCCGCCTGGATAGGAACCTCGAAAAGCTGCCTCGGGATGAGTTCGCGGAGCTTCACGGTCATCTTTCTGCCGTAGTCATAGGCCTTCGAACGATGGATCATGGTGGAGAATGCATCGACAGGAGCACCGTTGAGCAAGATGTCCAGCTTCACGAGGTCGCCGTTGCTGTAGCCGTCAGGCTCGTAGTCCAACGACGCATACCCCTTGGTTCTGCTCTTCAGTTGATCGAAAAAGTCCATCACCACTTCGGCGAGGGGCATCCGATACCGGAGTTCGACCCGCTCAGGGGAGATGTACTCCATGTGGACCATCTCTCCACGGCGCTGCTGAGAGAGCTCCATCAGCGTCCCCACATACTCCGAAGGTGAGATGATCGAGAGTTTGAGATATGGCTCGGCAATTGATTCGATGTTCGTCGCCGGCGGAAGCTCCGAAGGGTTATCGACCTCAACCGGCTTGTCGCTCCCCATAACCTTCACAAGGTATTTCACCGACGGAGCAGTCGCAATCAGGTCGAGGTTGAACTCTCGTTCAAGTCGTTCGCGAACGATCTCCATGTGCAGGAGTCCCAAGAAGCCACATCGAAAACCAAATCCGAGCGCTCCCGAGGTCTCTGGCTCATAGGTGAACGATGCGTCGTTGAGACGAAGCTTCTCGAGTGACTCGCGCAAAAGAGAGAAGTCATCACCCTCGATTGGGTAGAGCCCACAGAACACCATCGGCTTGGGGTCTTGGTAGCCCGCTAATGGATGTGAGGCAGGATG
>JBMFXL010000408.1:0-1597 GCA_049964275.1 Acidimicrobiales bacterium
CCGATGGGGTGCAGACCACCGCAATGCCCTTCGGTCTTCCAGGGGGAGAGGTCATCATGCCTGAGAGCGAGCGCTCGATGATGCTCGAAGCTCGATGTTCGATCGCGATTGATACCAGTCCATCTGCCCACTCTTGGCCGATAGTGCGAAGGACCGGTGCAATAAGGCGTCCAAAAATGTCGACAACTGAGACTCGACCGTCGACTAGGCGTTGAAGCTGCGCGCGAGCACTCGTCTCATCTCCTGTGGTCAGACTTTGATGCAGGCGTGTCTGTTGTGCTCTCCAGTCGCGCACCACCATCGCGCTCGGTGGCGGTGACGGTTTCGCACGTTCGACGGCAAATCGCAAAAGTTCCTGCTCGTCGACCTGATAAGCAGCACCAATCTTCTCGGCCTGCAGCCGACCCTCGCGCACCCATTGATACGCAGTCTGGTAGTGCACGCCGAGTCTGTTCGCAGCCTCTTTGAGATCCATTGATCAGTCGCTCTTCTGAAGGATGTATCGATTGTGCACAGGAACCGCATGCTCTGCCAAGTTCGGACCCTTTTCTGACCTAGGCTTGAGCCATAGACTATGGCATACTCCGACGACGACAAACGGCGTGTACTTGAGGCAACTGACATCGTGAGCCTCATTGGTGAGCACGTGGCGCTCAAGCGCGTGGGAAGACGCTGGACTGCCATTTGTCCATTCCACAACGAGGATACCCCGTCACTATCGGTGAACGCTGAGCAAGGCCTTTACTACTGCTTCGGTTGCCATGCTTCTGGGGACTCGTTGACATTTGTCATGGAGACCTATCGGATGGGATTCCAAGAAGCACTTGAGCACCTCGCACAACGTGCGCATATCACGCTCACGCCGCTATCGAAGGCGGACTCGGAGTCGCGTTCCCGACGTGAGCAGCTCCTTGGGATCGTTGGGAGAGCCGCCGAACTCTACGTCTCTTACCTACAAGATCCGGTCATAGGAGCGCGTGCACGCGAGTATCTCTCATCACGAGGAATCTCGGAAGAAGCGATTCGACACTTTCGCGTGGGCTTTGCCCCATCAGGAGGGCGAAGCCTGCAGGACCAGCTTCGGGTTCCGGCGCAGGATCTCGCGGATGCGGGGTTGGCGTACCTCGATGATCGTCAGCCAGCTCGAGCGCGGGATCATTTCTTTGGTCGAGTCATGTTCCCAATCTCCGATACCTCGGGTCGAGTCATCGGATTCGGTGGAAGGGTACTTCCAGAGCTCCAGACCCCGCGGGAGGGTGGCGCACCGATTGCGAAGTACAAGAACTCACCGGAAACCGAGATCTACCACAAGCGTCGAGTGCTCTACGGGCTCGACCTTGCGCGAAGCGAGATCGTCAATGCGTCGGAGATCGTGGTGTGTGAGGGCTATACTGATGTCATTGGGTTTTGGCAGTCAGGTGTAGCTCGAGCCGTTGCCACCTGCGGAACGGCGCTCTCCGAGGAACACTTCGATCGAATGAAGAACTTCGCGAAGCGAATCGTGCTCGCGTTTGACGCGGACGGCGCTGGCCAGGAGGCGGCAGAGCGTCTATACCAGATGGAGCAGCGCCACAACCTTCAGATCGCAGTGGCAAAG
>JBMFXL010000409.1:0-1593 GCA_049964275.1 Acidimicrobiales bacterium
GCACTCTTGAAACCGGATCCCGTCAGCGTTGGTTGACTAAGCACCCGACTCGCGACCCAACATTACGTCGAATCCATTCTCACGGCTCGTCAGCCTCGGAGCCTCTGGTTCTGAGAGAAAGCGATCCCACCTTGGGCGTACTTGGCTTTAACCTGAAATCTAAACTAAAGGTCCACGCCGGAACTTTGACGAGTAAAATGTGCGTGGAACACCGATGGAACACAGGAGCGTAATGTCGCCGATGACGCACAAGGAAGACATTTGACAGCTTCGGATATCACTCTTACCGGATACGCGACCCGTTGGGGCAAAATCTTTTCCCCAGGCGAGTTGACGGCGCTGAACTTTGCTCTAAGCGAGTATGGGGAAGACAGCACGACCTTCTTCGAGCTTCTTGCCTCCATATGCCAATCCGACACCCTCATCGTTGACACATGTCCCGAGATCGGGCTCCTCGCACGAGCGAGCAATGACTGGGTGATCCGCCCCTATAGGTATGTTGTGTGCCCCTTCAAGAAGCTCAACGACTCCGCGCTTCGCGCAAACGAAGCACCGCTCGACGCGAATCGATATGTTCGAGTGGACTCCGTCGAGGACCTCCGCTCAGAGCTTGGCCGCTTCGATTCTGACAGCAACAGTGTCATCGCGATCTTAGATGACATCACCAATTTTGAGCGACTATTCGATTGCTTGCGAGTTGATAGGCCAGACTTCACGTCGACCTTCATACTCAAGCTCGATCAACCGCAGTGGCTAGATGCAATCCAACATTTGAGCCTCGGCGGCACCCATTCAATGTTTGGCTTCGCAGCACCTCGTTTCAATCCCTCCAACTGGAGGGGTCAAGACAAAAATGCATTTGGAGATGCCCACGACGTCTATCTGATTCTTACCACGAATAGAGAACTCGTCGAGTCAACGAAATCCTTTCACCCTCTTCCGACCTCCCGGCAGGAACTGGTCGAAACTTCCTTCGAGAATGGAGGCATCTCGGTCCAGCTCACCACTTCCGCCAACATCGCAGACTTCCTCGACACGGTACCCCGCTACAGTACACCCGCGCTCGCGCGGGTAAGAACGATCGGCCTAACCCACCTACGACCGCTCAAGTACTATTTCGATAGAACTGGGGTACCCGATATTATCCCTCGGGAAGTGCAAGATATCCCTCATCTGAGCAAGGCAGAGCACCCTTCGAATAGGCGGAACAATACTCGAATATTGGTTCGATCAAGATCTCTGTTAAGACCAAGACACTTCCTACGACTTGGAAGAACCAAAGATCAGTATGAGCGCGGTCCGCACGCTCGCAATAGCACACGACAACGAATTCAGCAAATTCTCGCAGCTCCACTGCACTTCATCATCGGAATCCCTGCGGCAGACTGGTCCGCTGAGTTTGATGATGTTTTCTATAGGGCGACCGTTAACGGGCTCACTAGCTCCGGACTCTCCCCAATAAATCACTTCATCATCTATGGGTTCGCCGAACGAAGACTTCCTAATGCTCGGGCTTTATTCCTCTCGGCAGGTGGAGACGCTCCCGAACAGATTGCTGAATCACTCGTTGCGTTCAACAAAGCAGTTCGAAAA
>JBMFXL010000410.1:0-1583 GCA_049964275.1 Acidimicrobiales bacterium
GGCCCCTCAAGTCGACTCAGGTGGTGCCCACCATGTATGTGAGGGGCATCGACTGGCTTGCCATCCTCGTCTCGGGGCAACTTGAGATGCAGTGCGCCATCATTGTGGGAATTGACGATGTCGCTGAGGTCCGGATGGGGAATGGTCGGCCGAGCCAGGATGGTTGCGCTGAGCGTCTTCGAGCTCGGATCGTCAGAGGTTAAGGCAACACAGGCGATGATATCGGCTTCGCGTTGTTGCGGAGGGATGGAGGCCGCTCACTCGGGCTGTTTCATGTCGAGATCGGCGAGTGCCTGGGTGGAGGTGTGTGGTGTCTCGATGGATCTTCCACTCCTTGGGGAACGCTCCTGGGGGATCGGACAGACGGCGACGTTGTAGCAGGCCCTCGAAAGCTTCGACCACAGCGGAAAGAGGCCCTCGATGATGACGTACTATGCCAGTTCGACCAGTGAGAGCACCGAGATGGTAGTCGAAGGTCGGCTTGAGGATCGGTTGGGTCACGGTGAGCTGATGGAGGTGTTGCTCCATGATCCCGAGAAAGTTGCAGCCGGGGTGGAGTGCAGTAAAGGGCAGTCCTTGGCGTTCGATTCTGTCGTAACGGGGTAATTGTTGGTGCAGAACGACGTGAGTCTCTTAGCGCCACGCACATGGTCACACTCCCAGGTGAAGGCAGTTGTTCCACTTGCAGCATCACCCGATATTGCCAACATCGGCCGATGTGCGGTCGTTGTCTGTGGCCGATTCAGCAAGCGCAATGCGATAGGAGACTGCGGGGCCTCCCCCCCTCGGTACGCAACGTCAGGTCGTTACCATTTCAGTCCGTCGTGCTCCGTTCGGCTCGCGCGTCCGCGGCGCGACTTCGGAGCTCTGCGACGGCATGGCCGAGGCCGTCTGGGTCGCGAAAGAGTGCCGAGCCTGCCACGAAATGGTTTGCGCCAGAGCGTGCCGCACCGCGGATGGTCGAAGCGGAAATTCCTCCGTCGACCTCGAGATCGATGGACTTCCCCGAGGAGTCGATCAGCGAGCGGATCGCGTTGATCTTTCGTTCCATCGAAGAAAGGTACTCCTGACCGCCAAATCCAGGATTGACCGTCATCACGAGCACGAGGTCGACGAGGTCGAGCAGGTATCGAACGGCGTCCTCGGAGGAGGAGGGATTGAGAGCGACACCGACCTTTGCACCTGCATCACCAATTGCGCGTAGGGTGCGATGGAGGTGTCGCGAGGACTCCGCATGAACGATGAGCAGTTCACAGCCTGCCTCAAGGTAGCGTTCGAAGGTAAGTTCGGGGGCCTCAATCATGAGGTGCGCTTCAAAGGGGAGTGAACTCCACGGTCGCAGCGAGGCGATCACGTCGGCACCGAACGTGAGGTTCGGCACGAAATGTCCATCCATGACGTCGAACTGGATCTTGTCGACACCCGCAGATTCGAGCGCCTCCACGGCTTCGCCCAGCCGAGAGAAGTCACAGGGAAGCACTGATGGGACGATTTGGACTTCTTGGGTCATAGATGGCTCGTTTCCTCGCTGCTGAGATGCTAGGTGCAAGCATATGGGAGCGCGTCACCCGCTCGGGGGAGCG
>JBMFXL010000411.1:0-1575 GCA_049964275.1 Acidimicrobiales bacterium
GTGGCGGCGTCACGACGGGGTGAGCATGTCATCTTGGTTCGTAAGGAAACCTCTCCGGACGACGTCCATGGAATGCTGGCCTCTCAAGGCGTGCTCACTACAAGGGGTGGACTTGTGTCCCATGCCGCAGTTGTCGCGCGTGGATGGGGTAAACCAGCGGTCGTCGGTGCAGATTCCATCCGGATCACCGGGCGATCCCTCGTCGCCAATGGGGTCACCATCGTTGAAGGCGATGAGATCTCGATCGATGGCACGACCGGCAACGTAGTCCTTGGAGCGGTGCCACTGACTTCGGCGTCGCCACCTGAGGAGTTTCAGGTGTTGCTCAACTGGGCCGACGAGGTTCGCGGTAATCGCGTGCTCGTGCGTGCGAACGCGGATACCGGTCACGATGCAGAGGTCGCGAGGCTCTTTGGTGCTGAGGGTATCGGCTTGTGTCGAACCGAGCACATGTTCCTCGGAGAGGATCGACTTCCGATCGTCCGGAAGATGATCCTTGCGGACGAGCCAGCCGATGAGGCGGACGCGCTCGAGGAGCTACGTATCGCGCAGCGGGATGATTTCGTCGAGATACTGAAGGCCATGGATGGCCTACCCGTAACGGTGCGCCTCTTGGACCCACCACTTCACGAATTTCTCCCTCATACCGAAGAGCTTGCCATCAAGGCGGCGGCGGAAGGGCTGACGGAAGAGGAGTCCAAGCTCTATCAAGCAGCGCGAGCGTGGCAGGAAGTGAATCCGATGCTCGGAACGAGAGGTGTGCGCCTTGGGGTGATCAAGCCTGGTCTGTATGCAATGCAGGTGCGCGCACTGATGGAGGCCGCTCAGATTCGACTTGCAGATGGAGGGGATCCGATCGTTGAGATCATGATTCCTCTGACCGTCACTCGGGAGGAGCTCGCACTCGCACGCTCCTGGGTTCAGGAAGCAGTTTCCAACTCAGGTGTGAAAATAACGAAGCTCTCGATTGGAACGATGATCGAGACGCCGCGTGCCGCACTGAGAGCAGATGAAATCGCTGAGTATGCCGACTTCTTCTCCTTTGGAACGAACGACCTCACCCAGATGACCTTCGGTTTCTCCCGCGATGACGTGGAGGGAAAGATGATGGCGATCTATATCGACGAAGGCCTTCTTGCGGCGAACCCCTTCAAGACGATCGATCCCGGTGGGGTAGGCGAGTTGGTACGCATCGGTGTCGAGAGAGGTCGTAAGACCAAGGGCGACCTGAAGATCGGTGTCTGCGGTGAGCATGGTGGTGATCCGGCGTCGATCGATCTGTTCGTAAGGGCGGGCGTCGACTACGTCAGCTGCTCACCCTTCCGGGTGCCCATTGCTCGGCTCGCCGCTGCGCATGCGCTCATCTCGATGGAGCGCTAGCCAAAGCTCAGGGGATCGAGAGAAGGGTCTCGAGCGACTCCCCAGGGTGTCCGACGATGACTCGGACACCCTGGGCCTCGAGCACCTTTCGATAGTGCTGAGCGACCTCGAGTGAGGTTGCCAAGGTGGTCGAGATCACGACGAGGTCGGCTTCGACGCTTTCGACGAACGAGGAGAGATCTTCGAGGGGCATAT
>JBMFXL010000412.1:0-1573 GCA_049964275.1 Acidimicrobiales bacterium
CGTCATGGATTGCAATGGTGCCTGGCTCGAGGAAGCGATAGGCGACATCAACCCCATTACCGCCGCGATGGAGACCTGCACCACCGGTGTCGGCCACCGTCTCCCAACGCTCAATTCGCATGGGATAGTACGCCTCCAGGTATTCGCATGGGATGTTCACGAAGGACGGCCAGAGCGAGTGGCCATCGGGGCCATCACCGATCGGTCGGCCCGGGATGCCACCAAACCCAATTGAATAAAGCTGGAACCACTCACCCTTCTTGTCACCCTGGGTGTAGTTGCCCGAGTACATGAAGTGTGGCGACGAGGAGAACCCGGCAGCGTTGAGCAGGTCGGGATTCGTCTGCCCGAGAAGCCCACCGAAGAGGTCGAAGACACGTCCAATTCCATGGTTGCGTGCATTGAGCGCAGCGGGATACGCAGGCTTCCAGAAAGAATCATCTGGAATGATGACGTCGACCAGTGGGTAAAAGCCATCGTTCCAAAGGATCTGCGGGTCCGCAACCGTGATCATATAGATCCCGAAGAACATCCGCACGAGGTTCTCGTTGATGTAGTAGTTGATCGGACCCTGTGCCTGAGGGCTCGAACCCGAAAAGTCGAGCACCACCTTCTCTCCATGTCGCGTGAGCGACAGCTTGAGCTTGTAGGGGCCATATCCCACACCATCGTCGCAGATGTAGTCTTCGAAGGCGAGCGTCTCACCCTCCTTGAACACCATCTCGAGAAGCACCTTCATCGCACGATAGTTGCGATCCATCAGTGCCTTGAGGCCGGAGAGATAGGTCTCCACCCCAAAGCGCTGACACAGCTCTTGGATGCGTCGTCCCGCTGTACGACACGCCGCGACCAGACCGTTCAGGTCGGCACGATTCCACTCCGGCGTACGCACCTGGTTCAAGATGATCCGCAACGAATCTTCGGCCAGCACGCCTTTGTCGTAGAGCTTGAATGGTGGAATGACCACGCCCTCTTCGAAGATGGTCTTTGCGTCGGTGGGCATAGACGCAGGCGTCTTGCCACCGACGTCGCTCATGTGACCGAACATCGACGACCAACCGACGATCCGTCCCTCGAAGTAAATCGGCATCACGATGAGCCAGTCATTTGCATGGCTGATCGCGGCACCACAGGAGTACGGATCCGAGGTCAACAACACGTCTCCCTCGTTGATATCGCCCTCGAAGTGCTCGAGGAAGTCGGGAATCGACAGGCCGAACTGCCCTACGACCATCTTGCCTTCAGGATCACCAATGAGGGGGAACTCGTCGTGTTGTTCCCGGATTCCCGGTGACAGTGCGGTGCGGAACAGTACCTCGTCCATCTCATAGCGCGCATGGCGAAGTGCGTTCTCAATGATGTCGAGCGTGACGACATCGACGTCAACGTCGTTGACGGGGGATGTCGCGGTTTGAATGAGTCGAGCCACGTGAACGCTCCCTTTCTTTAGTGCTTGTGTCCCACGGGACGGATCAACAGGCTGCCACTTCCATGGACGACTGCCACATGGTCAGGAAGTACCAGTGTGGTGGAGTCCATCTCCGAGATGATTGCTGGTCCGAGGATCTCGTTG
>JBMFXL010000413.1:0-1567 GCA_049964275.1 Acidimicrobiales bacterium
GAGTCACTTCCTGACTTCATAGGGCGATCGGCACGATACCTCACTCCGCTGGGAACTTCCCCTTGACTGAGCGTGCAAGTCCCGTACAACCACGAAGCACTGAAGAACTCCTCGATAAGGGATGATCAGGACGCGTTACGTTGTTGTGTACCTACGCATACGCTGGTTCAGATCCTCAGTGCGTGAAGCAGGTGTCTCCAAGGTGTGTGCAACCACTCCCAAACGTGTAGAAAGTGGAATCGATTATGACAATGCAGTATCGCAGGCTCGGACGTTCCGGACTCAAAGTGAGCCTCCTCTCGCTCGGCTCCTGGGTCACCTTCGGCAACCAACTCGATGCGGGTCTCGCAGCGGAAACCATGTCTCGTGCCTACGAAGCCGGTGTGAACTTCTTCGACAACGCTGAGGGTTACCACGGCGGCGAGTCTGAGCGCATCATGGGTAAGGCGCTCGCGCGCCTGGCCTGGCCACGCCACTCCTACGTCGTCTCCTCCAAGTACTACTGGGGCATTCACGACGGGGTCAACACCACCAACACCCTCAACCGGAAGTATCTCATCGAGGCGGTGGATGCCTCGCTCGAGCGCTACGGTCTCGATCACCTCGATCTCATCTACTGTCATCGACCAGATCCTGAGACGCCGATCGAAGAGACGGTCGTCACCATGCATGAGATCGTCTCCTCGCACAAGGCGCTCTATTGGGGAACCTCGGAGTGGTCAGCCGATGAGATCCGCGCCGCCTACGAGATCGCCGAGCGACATCATCTCCATAAGCCAGTCATGGAGCAGCCCGAGTACAACCTCTTCCATCGCAACCGAGTGGAGAAGGAGTACGCTCGCCTCTACGAGGACTACGGTCTTGGCCTCACCATCTGGTCCCCACTCGCGTCGGGTCTCCTCTCGGGCAAGTATCGCAATGGGATTCCTGAAGGTTCACGGGCAACCCTCCCTGGCTTTGAGTGGCTCCGGGACTACCTCACCGATCCGGTGCGAAATACCCAGGTGGACAAGCTCAGCGCGGTCGCTGACCGACTCGGGGTCACCCTCTCGCAGCTCGCAATTGCCTGGTGTACGCTCAACCCGAACGTCTCCTCGGTGATCACCGGAGCATCTACCTCCGCGCAGCTCGAGGAGAACCTCGGTGCCGTCGAGGCAATCACACGTCTCGATGACGCCGCCATCTCGGAGATCGCAGCGATCTTCCCAGCAGAGGCATAGCACACCTAGGCCGGTCCGCGAACCTCGTCCCTCGCGGCTCGTCTGTTCGCGGACCGGTCAGTACAGGAAGTAATTGTGCAGGCTTCGGCCTTGTACCGAGCCCCGCTCAGGTCCAAGCGACGATGGCGTGGGTCTCCATGCGCAGCTCGATCGGCTCCACCCTGCGGCCAAAGCTACGATGCAGGCGAGAGACAACGTGTCGTTGTGCGGCATCCTCCAGCCGCATGAAATCCGACATCGAGGAGATCAGGTTCACGAGATCATCTAACGGACATTCGATCTCACGCGTGAAGATCCTTCGTTCAAGCTGACCGAAATGACCCGACTGTGACAGTTCGTCGTAGTAG
>JBMFXL010000414.1:0-1563 GCA_049964275.1 Acidimicrobiales bacterium
GGAGGCACGATTCAGTCCCTGACCGCGACATCGCTCGTGGTACAACGACCTGACGGCTCGACCACCACCTACACCTTGAATTCCTCCACCACCTACCAGAAGGGACAGAGCGCGACGACGTTCTCTGCACTTTCGCCAGGCGATCGGGTTGCAGTGCAGGTGAGTGCTCCAGGCTCCACCGTCGCGACAAGTGTGCGGATTCTCGAGCCGATGATCGGGGGCACGATTCAGTCCATCACGGGCACGCAGATCGTCGTCGCTGATCAACAGGGTTTCTGGCGCACGATCGATCTGAGCTCCTCGACGACCTACGAGAAGGCTGGAACGACTGTTTCGCTCTCTGCCCTGAAGGTTGGTGACATGATCACGGCGACCGGGACCATCGCCTCCGACCACACGGCCTTGAATGCCGATTCCGTCACGGTTCAACTGCCACACTTCGCAGGCAAGGTGACGTCAGTGACGGGAGATACCATTACGATTACTCGTCCTGATGGCACCACCTCAACCATCACGGTGACCTCTTCGACGACCTACCTCTCGGGTGGCTCGTCGTCATCGCTCAGCGCGATCGCGGTGGGATCCTTCGTGGACGCGGAGGGTGCAGTGACAGGGACGAATGCCATGACCGCGTCGATCATCCATGTCAGTAATGGCGTTCCTCAAGGCGGTCCTCGCCAGGGGCCTGGTGGTGGTCCGCAAGGTGGCCCCGGTGGTCCTGGAGTAGGACGTTGACCAGGGCTACCCGTGAGGGTGCTTGAGCCGGGAGTACGTCATTAAGGAGTGTGATTGGCGGGAGTAGGTCCTAAAGCGCGAAGGCGCGGGCGGACCTACTCCGCGACTTTTTGGAAGCTCCTCGGTGTCGACGCTCGCTAGATGCTCAGCCATTTCGTTTGTTGAATGCCCAGTCACGTGGCGGCCGCTCATCGCATCTTCCTCGCGGTTCTAAGTATTCAACAGTTACAGCCCGGCACGGTCCGTGCAGAAGATGCGTCCGAAGTGGTGCGTGGACGTGATCGGACTCCGTACGGAACAGCGGACCAACTGAGTCGTGACGTACGAACGCGTACGACGCCTCTTGCGTCGTGTAACTACCGCGTGGTTCCGCTGTGTCCGTGGTCGACTCGGTGGAGGTCGGCGCTCGCCCGCCTCAACCGATCTTTGCGTCATCCGGGGTCTCTAAAATCAGAATGGTCCGTGACGAGGTGCCGGAGTCGTACTCAAAAGGCCGATTGTCAAGGCATCCTCGATATGGATACTTCTCTTATCTCCCTCTTGCTGTAGAGGCTCTCGCCCTTTGATGGTCGAGAAATTCTCACCTTGGGCGTGGGGACAGTGCAACGTTGCAGAGGTTTCATCGATGATCACACCTCACATACCGCGAACAGCGGTGAGCTTGGAACTCTTCGCTCGCATGGCACGGCGAGCGAGTCCGGCGAGCTGTGATGACGAGCCCGTGACCTCGCGAGGCACAGGCGCCATCCTTTGGAAGTACACGTCATCGAATAGGTGGGCCGCCAGGGTCTCGAACCCTGCACCTTGGGATTAAAAGTCCCCTGCTCT
>JBMFXL010000415.1:0-1558 GCA_049964275.1 Acidimicrobiales bacterium
GTATGGATACACGGAGATACGCCGGTATCGGATCGACGCCGCACATCTCGGCTTCGCACGTGCGACCGCCGCTGAGCTTCGGGGCGGGACGGCTCAGGAAAACGCACGGACGCTCCTTGAAACCCTCGAAGGCGTACCGGGTCCGAAGGCCGATATCGCCATGTTGAATGCTGCTGGTGGGATCTACGTAGGGGGCCTAGCCACGTCTATGACCGAGGCAGTCGAAAAGGCGCGGGAATCGATCCAAAGCGGCGCGGCGCGTACGGCGCTCGATCTCTTGGTCAAGACCTCCCACGAGGCGCGCGCCCCCCGGTGCTAGGCCTCGGTCGAAGCCCTACCGTGAGGCCGAGATAGTACGAGGAGAGCTCTGAGAGACTGGCGCCATCGGTGAGTTCACCGTGGAGTATCGCCTGGTGGAGTAGGCGCGATGCCTCTCGCGAAGCCGAGTAGGCCGAAGGTAGTTCCATCTTGGCTCCTCCCGCCATGGGGTGAGGATCGAATGTGAGACCTCCCCTTGTCAGTTGGTGGGTGTGATCACCGTGGCTCACCTCCTGGTCGGTGTCACGTATCAGGTGATCCAGATAGGTGCTCATGCATGATTCAACGGTCCGAAGCGCGACCTGTCGGGTGGTCTCGGCTGACTCAAAGTTGAATTGCTCTGCAGCATCACGCATCGCCCGCTCACCATCATGGGCAACGCCTGCGGCGATGGGCAGTAGACGATGATGGGCAACCTGTTCCCCCTCGAAGGGCGAGTACGCGACGAGGTGCGGCGTGAGGAGTGATTTCGCAAGTCGAGCCCGCGCACGGGTCCCGAAGGGTCCTATGCGCAGTGACGGTTCGTGAGTCTGTGCACGACCACCTCCGAAGGTGACGGAGAGCTGAGGGTCCACGTATGCATAGGTAGGCGTGCGCTGGAACTCGCCGGTCGAATTGAACGGTGGAGCAACCGTATCGATGAGCATTGCCTCGTAGAGCCCGGCCTCGAGCTCACAGCGAAGTGGCACACAACCGATGTCGGCGGTTCGCTGGAGGAGTCGCGGCACCTTTCGGCGTTGCTCACTATGAAAGTAGGAGCGGACACGTGTCTTGACGTCGTGGGACTTCCCTATGTAGAGGATGGAACGACGATCGTCAATGAAGAGGTACACGCCGGGTCGGTGAGGGAGTCGCATGGTCGCGTCGAGACGACGCGCACCTGCACGCAGGTTGAGCGACGGAAGGCTGAAAAGGTCGTCGAGGTGCGTTGCGCCGAGGGTTCCCGCCCGTTCAAGAAGTGCATGAAAGACGCCAGAGGTCGCAAGTGCGTCGTCGAGTGCGCGATGCGTTGGCATCGTAGAGACCCTGAGATACGAACTCAGTGTCTCGAGCTTGTGATTGGGGGTCTCGCCGACGAGTAGCTTGCGCGAGAGCCGAAGCGTGTCCAGGGTCTCGTCTGGGAAGCGTGACATTTCGAGACGGTCTGCGGTCGCGTTGAGGAAGCCCATGTCGAAGCGGAAGTTGTGACCGACGAGTACCGCACCGGACGAGAACTCGGCGAGAGTCGCGAGCGCAGCCG
>JBMFXL010000416.1:0-1549 GCA_049964275.1 Acidimicrobiales bacterium
CCCATCACGTTCTCCGCATACGAGGTAGTCTTGAGTCCAGTCAACGCACCGCGCTCACTTCGCGGCCAGGGAGCGACCGCCACCTTCGTAACGCTTCGGGGGGTAAAGGTCGTCGGTTCGATCGCCATGACCACGGTCGGTTCCCCACCGACCCTCCCCGAGCCCAGGCCGGCGTTCCCCGCCGTGTAGGTAATACGAAGCTTTCCCGTCCCGACGGCGTTCCGTTCGATCAACTCACGTGCCGCGTTATCGAGTCCCTCCACCTTCACATCACTGATGCCGAGGCCTCCAAGCGTACGGCGAAGCCGTCGGAGATGGCGATCGAGTTCAAAGGCGCGATCGTCATATATTGCCACTGTCTCGAACGCACCGTCACCGGTCACAAATCCGTGATCGAACACCGAAACCGTCGCGTCTTGGGCGGAGACGATCTCTCCATTGACATAACAATATGCTCCAGGCACGTCGTGATCCTTTCGATCATGGATCGCCGAGAGTACCGCCACCATTGCTGCTTAACTCCACACGTCGGACAATCCTGGGCTACATTCAGTGCATGCTTGATTCTAGGCTCAAAGAGTTCGCCACTTCGAAAAACTTCGCGGCATTCACCACAATCATGCCTGACGGTATGCCGCAGACCTCAGTGATGTGGATCGACGCTGACGAAGATTACGTATTGATCGCTACTGAGTCATCGCGCCAGAAGGCGAAAAACGTACGAGCAAACCCGAACGTATCCATCGTGATCTGGTAGGCAGAGAACCCTTACGAATACGTGGAGGTACGCGGCGTCGTCGAAGGAGAGGTCACTGGTGAGGCGGCGCTCGCACAACTCGACGCGCTCTCGCATCGCTATACCGGGCAACCCTATGCCATCGACGGCGAGCGAATCGTGTTACAGATCCGCCCGACACGCGTTCGTTTCAACGGCTGAGCACCCATCCCGAGGAGGAGCCATGCTCCGAGGCACCACTGTTTTTCTACGCGCTCGTCACGCAGCAGATCTGCCCCACTTCCTGACCGAGCTCTACGACGACGTCGATACCCACGTCCTGGGCTCGACCACGCCGTGGCTTCCGCGCTCTCCCGATGGGGACCATCTTCCCTTTCAGCTGGACTCTTTCGATGAGGGCTCCGCCTATTTCTCGATCTGCCGCCTCGCTGATGCCAAGCTGATTGGGATCGCATCCGTATGGGGGATTGACCGGCACAACCGGCGCGGAAACCTCGGACTGTCGCTCTTCCCAGAAGCGCGCGGGCATGGATATGGCACCGATTCCGTGCGGATCATGGTCTCCTACGCATTCGACACCCTTGGGTTGCATCGTCTCGAGATCGAGACGCTCGCGATCAACATGTCGATGCAAAGGGTGGCCGAAGTGAACGGATTCTTAGTCGAAGGACGCAGGCGCGACGCGTCATGGATCGACGGACACTTCGAGGACGACCTAATCTATTCACTGCTCGTCACCGATCGCGAGGGGTCCACGCACTGACGTCGACCATGCCGGGTGAGTACGAATCACCAGCGGGGTACGACCCCTCC
>JBMFXL010000417.1:0-1541 GCA_049964275.1 Acidimicrobiales bacterium
GACGTCCCTGTGCTCGGCGTGATCGACGCGGGTGTCCGAGCGGCGGTTCAGGTCACGATATCGCGACGCATCGGATTGATTGCCACGGTTGGAACCGTTAGCTCGGGTGCCTACCAGGGAGCGTTCGAGGCGCTCGATCCTGAGATCGAGGTGACGTATCAGGCCTGTCCTGGTCTCGTCGAGTTTGTTGAGCAAGGAAAGGTCGATTCGGAGGAGGTCGTGATCCTGCTTCGTGCACTTCTCGAACCCCTCATCCATGCCAAAGTCGATATCCTTCTGCTTGGCTGCACTCACTACCCCTTCCTTTCTCGCGCGATACGTTCGGTGGTGGGGGATGAGGTGCTCTTGGTCTCTTCGGGCGAGGAAACGGCTTTTGAACTTCGAGCCCTCCTTGATCGTCATACGATTCGATCAAGTGGGCGCCAGTTCGGCAGAATGCAAGTAATGTGCTCCGGCGATCCGGATGAGTTCGGACGGATAGGCGCCACGCTGGTTGGTCTGCCCTTGGGAGTGGTTACCAGGGTCGAGATGGCCGAACAAGATGAGAGGATGACATGACGAGCGAGCAGGCGCGACATGACGGGAGGGGACCTTCGGACCTTCGTGAGATCTCAGTGGAACGCGGCTTCATCCCTCTTGCCGCGGGTTCGGCGCTGATCAGCTTCGGGCGCACCAAAGTTCTCTGTACCGCGTCGGTTGAGGAGCGAGTTCCCCAGTGGCTTCGTGGAGGCGGGCGGGGGTGGGTGACCGCAGAGTACGCCCTCCTGCCAGGGTCGACCGGACAGCGAACCGCGCGCGAGGCAGTAAAGGGTCGTCAATCGGGTCGGACCCATGAGATCCAGCGGTTGATCGGCCGATCACTGCGTGCGGTGTGCGATCTCACCGCGCTCGGCGAGGTACAGATCACCTTGGATTGTGATGTCCTTCAGGCGGATGGTGGCACGAGGACCGCTGCGATTACCGGCGCTTACATCGCGCTCTCCGATGCAATCAGGGCTCGCGGATTCGACCCCTCGGATCCCCGCTACGCGCTGCGTGCACAATGTGCCGCGATCTCGGTAGGGGTCGTAGGGGGAGAGGTGGCGGTCGATCTTGACTATCACGAGGACTCCAATGCCGAAGTCGACATGAACGTCGTCATGGACTCCTTCGGTGAGTTCATCGAGGTCCAGGGAACGGGAGAGGGCGCCACGTTCCACCGGAACCAGCTCGTTGCCATGCTTGACGCGGCAGAGGGAGCGATTTCGACCCTCTTCGACCTGCAGCGCCGCGCGCTCGAATCGTGAACGAGCAGCTGCGACTCGTGCTTGCGAGTCGCAATGGAGGGAAACTCGTCGAGTTGCAGTCGCTCCTTGAGGGTTTCGATGTGCTCGCGCTTCCACCCGAGTGCCCGGAGGTCATTGAAAGTGGCACGACCTTTCTCGAGAACGCGCTTCTCAAGGCGCTTTCGGCGAGCAACTGTACCGGTCTTTGCAGCATTGCGGACGACAGTGGACTGAGTGTCGATGCGCTTGGTGGTCGACCTGGCGTATATTCGGCGC
>JBMFXL010000418.1:0-1525 GCA_049964275.1 Acidimicrobiales bacterium
CCATCACTTTACTTGGCGCGTTGCGTTTTCAAGGAATGTGAGGATGCCTCAGCTCCCTGGCTCATAGCCCCACTGGGCAGAGATCGTCAGCCGTTCGCCAGCGAGAACGGTACGTCGGTATTCGAAAAGGCGTCTTCCCACATACGCAAGACGCTCGATCACCAATGATGGTTCTCCCTCCTCGCTTCGAAGCAAGGCTGCCTCGCGCGCGGTCAGTCGATGAGGTAGGAACCGATCAACCCCGCCGACGACAACCACATCAGCATCACGGACGAGCACTTCGTAGATCGAACCGGTGCGAAGATCCTCCTCCAAAAGGCAGTTCGCCTCAGGCGCTCGCAGCCACCCATAGTCGATCGCGAGCGGCACACCCGAGCCGAGTCGAAGACGCGAGACGTATACGAGTTCCCGCTCGAGTTCGACCCCGAGGGCACGCGCAGCGTGCACATCTCGAACAAGTCCTCGCTCGAGCACCTCCGAGGTCTCCACAAGCCCTCGAGAGGATATCTCCCTTGCAAGCGAGAAGCTCGTTCGAAACAGTGCCTCATTGACATGCGCCCCCCCGACGAACGTTCCAGAGCCACGCCGAGACGTGAGGAGACCTTCATCCTTGAGCTCACGCAACGCCTGGCGTACCGTGGCCCGCGAGACGCCGAAGTCGGTCGCGAGCACGAACTCGGTGGGAAATCCCAGACGGTACTCGCCCGCGACGATACGGTCGCGAATCTCACGCGCAACCTGCTGCCAAAGCGGTGTCGCCTCAAGAACATCGTCATCCAAGGGTCGAAGCTCCTCAGTCATGGAGGCCTCCGTTACCATCTCTCGATCGAAGTCGACCCTTAAGAAGCTCTGCATGGGTGAACACCAGCTCGTCGAAGGGCTTCCAAGACACGCGATGAAAGGTCGAGGGGCCCCATCCGAGAAGGGCCCGTCGATGGAAAGGCGACGGATAGCCCTTGTTGCGCGCAAAATCGAACATCGGATAGGAGTCATCTGCGTCCACCATGAGTTGGTCTCGATGGACCTTGGCAACGATCGAGGCTGCGGCGATCATGGGGCTATGGGAGTCTCCCCCTACGATGGCCCTTGTGTGAGGCACATACCGAGGAGGTACGTACGCGGAGGGACCATCGATCTCGACCGAGAACGCAACGTCATCCACCTGCGAAAGCGCACGGGAACACGCGAGTCGTAACGCCTCAGCCATCCCCAGTTGATCAATCTCACGAACTTCGACGACACCGATCCCTACCGCATCCAATAATTCACGAAGCTTCGAGGCGATCCGGATCCGGCGCAGAGGAGCAAGCGCCTTCGAATCGGCATAGGGACCGGATTTGCCTTGAGGACCACGGAGAAGGAGCGGACCTACTCGAGAGGGATCTCCGACCGCCACGCCAACCACTAGCGGTCCAGCCCACGCACCCCGTCCAACCTCGTCGATGCCGCAAACCAAGCACCTATCGTCCAAGAGGTCACGCTCCATCTCATTCGGTCGTCCGTGGGATGTCCGGATCACGCGAGC
>JBMFXL010000419.1:0-1525 GCA_049964275.1 Acidimicrobiales bacterium
GCACTCGCTGATCGGTCCCGGCGCGGTGGTTCCAGAGGGATCGATGGTGCTTGATGGATCGGTAGTGGCACGAGACGCCGATCTCTCCGCAGGCTGCAGGCTCGAGGGTGAACGGGTGCCGAGCTAGGACGCATGAATCGAGTACTTGTCACCGGTGGCGCAGGCTTTATCGGATCGAATCTTGTGGACCGGCTCCTCGCAGAGGGTATCGACGTGGACGCAGTGGACAATCTCGCCACCGGATCGCTTTCGAACCTGAGTACGGCTCGCTCACAGAAGCGCGCGCGTTTTTCCTTTCACAAGCTTGACATTTGTGACGCCTCGTTTGAGGAGTTCGTTGCCAAGCATCGTCCGGAGGTGATATTTCATCTCGCGGCACAAATAGACATTCGGGTTTCACGTGCAGATCCGGTCGCGGATGCAACTTCGAACATTCTAGGAACGCTTCGAGTGCTGGAAGCGAGTCGTAAGGCAGGTGTAGGCAAGGTGATTTATGCTGCCAGCGGGGGCACGCTCTATTCACCAGGCAGCCCGCTACCTGTGAGGGAGGATGCGGAGCGACGCCCGGTCTCTCATTACGGAGTCTCAAAAGCGGCCGGGCTCATGTATCTTGAGCTCTACCGCGAGCTTTACGATCTTGAGTTCACCGCAATCGCGCTCGCGAATGTGTACGGTCCAAGGCAAGATCCGACGGGGGAGGCCGGAGTCGTCGCAATCTTCGGGGACGCGCTTCTCTCCGGTAGAGAATGCACGATCTTTGGGGATGGGTCACAGACTCGGGACTTCGTGTATGTCGACGACGTAGTCGATGCGTTTTTTCGAGCGTCTGACCAGGGTGGCGGTCACGTGCTCAATGTCTCGACCGGCGTCGAGATCACCATTGAGCACGTCTATCGAACGCTCGCACGACTCGTGTCTGCACCGCTGCCTCCTCGCTACGCGCCAGCTCGTCTTGACGAGGTCGCGCATTCATCGCTCGACCCCTCGTTGGCGAAGCTCCACATCGGCTGGGAGCCATGGACGACGATCACCGTTGGCCTTGAGGCAACTATGAAGTGGATGAGAACCCACCTGCAAGGGACGGATCCCCTCGAATTCTCCTAGCGAAATAGGTCGCCTTGAGGGGCGCGAGTGATTTCGCCTTTGACCGATGAATCTCGAAAGAGTTCGGCTGACAAACCTCGGACGATGACCACTGGAATCTGAGCGCTCTTCCCTTTGACAAGTTCCGCCGCACCGGCGATTTCGTCGGCGACGCACACTTCGGTGGCCTGAAGTGTGCGACCCTGTGCGTCGGTACGGCCGCGTAGATCGATGACCCCCGCTATCCCGTCGCACCCGATAGCGACGTCGGTGACACCGTTCCTCCATGTCCTCCCGAACGTGTCAGTGATGATCACTCCGAGTTGTCGTCCTTGAAGATGGGAGAGCCTACGACGAATTGCTCGAGCACTTTTGTCGGGATCTACCGGTAGAAGTGTGACCGTATCGCGCTCGGTATTCGAGCGATCGATGCCCGCGTTCG